>JARLFY010000067.1 GCA_031296325.1 Acidobacteriaceae bacterium
CGCCCGCAGACTCTCCGCCGCCGCATCCATCTGCACCCGCGTAGTCAACTCCGTGGCGCACCACAAACTCGCATTCGGCCCAAGCTCGGGATACCACTTCGCCAGCGGCAATCCGCCAATGATCTTCTCTTCAAGCAGCGAAGAATTAACCTCCTCCGCCGAAGCAGGCAACTCGACGACGAACTCGTGGAAACGCGGCGCACCCTCGAACAAAATCTTCGCATCGGCACCCAGCGCGCTCTTCAGATACGAAGCCTTCGCCAGATTATGTTCCGCCAACTCCCGCAGACCCTGCTTGCCATACACCGTCAAAAAGATCGTCGCGATCAGCGCGACCAGCGCCTGATTGGTGCAGATATTCGAGGTCGCCTTCTCGCGCCGGATGTGTTGCTCGCGCGTGGAGAGCGTCAGCACATACCCCCGCTTGCCGTCGGCGTCGTTCGTCTCGCCGACGAGACGGCCCGGCATCTGGCGCATGAACTTTTCCTTGCACGCAATGACGCCGCAGTACGGCCCGCCAAAGCTGACCGCAACGCCAAACGACTGCGCCTCCAGCGATACGATGTCGGCCTCCGCAGGCGGTCGTACAACGCCCAGTGAGACCGCTTCGGCGATCGAAACAATCAGCAGCGCACCCTTGGCGTGGGCGATCTCGGCAATCGCTGCAACGTCCTCAATCGTGCCGAAAAAATTCGGCGACTGGATCAACACGCAGGCCGTCTCGTTCGAAATTGCCGCGTCCAGAGCGGCCAGATCGACGCGGCCATTCTTCTCGTAGCCAACCTCGGCAACGGGAATCTCCTGATGCTGCGCGTAGGTTGCAACGACCTCGCGATACTCGGGATGCACGGTGCGCGCGATGACGGCCTTGTCGCGTTTGGTGATGCGCACCGCCATCATCATCGCCTCTGCCGCGCCGGTCGAGCCGTCGTACATTGACGCGTTGGCGATCTCCATGCCGGTCAGTTCGCAGATCATCGTCTGGAACTCGAACATCGCCTGTAGTGTTCCCTGCGCGATCTCCGGCTGGTAGGGCGTGTAGCTGGTCAAAAACTCGCCGCGCTGAATAAGCGCGTCGATCACGACCGGACGATAGTGGCAATACGCCCCCGCGCCAAGGAAGCTGGCGTAGCCCGTGGCGTTGTCGTCGGCGAAGGCGCGAAAGCGGTCAACGATCTCCGACTCCGAGTGCTGGCGTGGAATCGCGAGATCGCGTGTCAGTTGAAATTCAGCAGGGATCGTCGCAAACAAATCGTCAATGGAATCGACGCCAATCTCCGCAAGCATCTCCTTGCGGTCGTTGGGCGACTTGGGCAGATAGCGCATTAGTGCTCGGTCTCCTCGGCGATAAAGGCCTCGTATTCAGCGGCGGAGAGCAGCGTCTCCAGCTCGGCTGGGTTGGCGATCTCGAGCTTCAGCATCCAAGTCGTGTTGGCGTCTTCGTTCACCTTCTCCGGCTTATCCCGCAGAACTTCGTTGATCGCGGTGACGGTGCCGGAGACCGGAGAGTACAGATCGCTGACGGCCTTCACGCTCTCCACCGAGCCGAAGATCTTGCCCGCCTCCAGCGTGTCGCCCACCTTGGGCAGTTCGACGAAGACGATGTCTCCCAGCGAGCCCTGTGCGTAATCCGTAATACCAACGGTTCCGACCGCGCCTGCGACCGAGATCCACTCGTGTTCCTTGGTGTACTTGTAATCCGTGGGATAGGGCATGACTTCAGCGTCCTCCAGCCTTGATTGTAGTGCGTTCGATAAAGAAAAACCGCGCAGAAATTCCTGCATCAGCGAGGGCTAAATCCGGGGTACGGCTCCAGTTGCGTGATCAGGGGGAACTCGATCATTCCGCGCTGCGCCAGCGGCAGCGACGAGGCCAACGCGCGCGCCTCTTCCTCGCTGGCGGCCTCGAAGATCATCGCCGCGCCGGGCATATCCTTGCGCCGCCAGATGGAGCGCAACGAGCCTGCCGCATACATCGTACGTACGCGCTGCGACTCGTTCTCCAGCAGCTCTGAAGTCCACTGCTCGGCGGGAAACAGATCCATCTTGCGTCGGGTCAAAACTAGAAATTGCATTGCACTCTCCTTGTTCTTCACTGCATCTCTTGCGTCGAAACGCCTTACTTCCTCGGGCGTTTGTAGAACGGCGTTGCCACAACCTTTGCCTTCACAAGCTGGCCGCGAATCTCTACCGCGACGACCTCGTCAATCACTGCATACCGCACCGGAACATAAGCCAGCGCAATGTTTTTCTTCAGAAACGGCGCGGGCGAGCCACTGGTAATCTCTCCGATGCGTTCGCCTTCAACGGTGAAGACGGGATAGCCATCGCGTCCGATGCCGCGCTCGATCATCTCCAACCCAACGAGTCTGCGCTTCGGCCCTCCGGCAGCTTCAACCGCCACCAACGCATCGCGTCCCACGAAGTCTCCCTTGGCCGCCAGATCGAGCTTGGCGTAACGCCCCAGGTTTGCCTCGAAGACGTTGATTGTGTCCGAGATCTCGTGGCCATACAACGCCATCGCCGACTCCAACCGCAGCGTGTTGCGCGCGCCAAGTCCGCAGGGAAGAATGCCAAACTCTGCGCCAGCGTTGAGGATCTCATTCCACACTCGCGCACTGGTCGGCTCGTCCGAGGGAATGTAGATCTCGAAGCCATCTTCGCCGGTGTAGCCCGTTCGCGCAATCATCACGTTATAAAGCCCACAGACTTTTCCAAAAGTGAACCAGTAGTTCTTGATCGTGCTCAGATCGGTGTCGGTGAGCTTGGCCAGCGTCTCTGCGGCCTTCGGGCCTTGAATGGCGAGTTGAGTGTAGAGGTCGCTGTAGTCGCTGATGTGGATCCCGGGCATCGAGCCAATCTGGCTGCGCACCCAGGCCACATCCTTCTCGCGTGTGCCTGCGTTGATGACGATCAGGTAGTCGTTGTCCGAGAGCTTGTGCACGATCACGTCGTCAACAAAGGTTCCCTTCGGCGTCAGCATAGCCGAGTACTGCGCCTGCCCGACAGCCAGCTTTGAGGCGTCGTTCATGCACAGCCGCTGCACTGCGGCCAGCGATCCCGGCCCGCGCAGTTGAATGTCGCCCATGTGCGATACGTCGAAGAGTCCAACGCTGGTTCGCACCGCCATGTGTTCGGCGATGAGGCCGGAGTATTGCACCGGCATATCCCATCCGCCGAAGTCGACCATCTTCGCACCC
This sequence comes from Acidobacteriaceae bacterium, assembly GCA_031296325.1. GTDB lineage: Bacteria > Acidobacteriota > Terriglobia > Terriglobales > Acidobacteriaceae > Edaphobacter. The sequence goes on from JARLFY010000067.1 coordinate 3,200, forward strand.
AGCGCGCGATGCGTAGCGTTGAGCACGGTCTTGCGCAAAGTTTGTGGCGTGACAGTACTGCTCATACGGATGTGTCCCCTGTTTCAAGTCTAAATCGCGCTCCCGCTTGCCTTCCGGCTCGCGGACTAGACATCTTCGGAATTGCTATAGACCAATTTGTTTGTCATTCCGAACATTCTTGTTTGTCATTCCGTAGCGAAGCGAAGGAATCTGCTGTTGCTCGCTCCACGATGGACTTCCCATTACCGAAAATTCACTACTGTACCGGACTGACGCTCCTGATGTTGGTCAGAACCGGAGGATGGCCCAACGCAATCCACGCTCCAACCGCGCCAAAGATCACCGAAAGCCATGTGCCGATGATCCAGATATTGTCGCTATCGACCGAGGAGCGCGGGCCGGAGGTGGTGTGCCAGCGGGCCGTTACCTTCAGCGCCAGAAAGCCCGCAATCAACTGGATTCCGCTGCCCGGAACCAATAGTGCGCCGGTGTAGATCGCTCGTTCCAGAATGCCGACCAGCCAACTCAAACGCGCCTTTTGATGATCGGGATCGACTGGATGATGCTTGCGGACATACGGCCACAGCGTCTTTTCTATCAACAGCCAGAGCACCAGATGGCCCACCAGAATCGAAAACACAAACCCGGCAATTATTCGCAAGACTTTCCCGTCCTTATCTCTTCTGTCGTTTGAAGTCTTCTCTCTTCCGTGTTGTCGGAAAAGTTTTATCGACATAGAGAATCATAGTCGTTTGAGCCCGTGCGCATCTCCCAATTCAGGACATAAAATCGCAGTCGCTGTACGCCGTTGCAACAGTATCGCAACTAGCGTCCAGAACCCCCGACACAAGTCCTTGTTTTAAAAGGGAAATACTTCTGTCCCGCGGCATGGGGTGCAGAACCAGCAGGCTTGCCTTGCCTCTACGATTTGGCGCGATAGACAACCCGCCCTTCGCAGATCGTCGCCTGCACGCGTCCCCACATCGCCGAGCCATCGAACGGCGTGTTCTTCGACTTCGACCGCGACTCGCTCGCCGCAAAGTTCCACTCCACCGCCGGATCGAAGATCACCACATCGGCGAAGCTTCCCACATGCAGATTCCCGCGTTCGGTCAGCCCGATCACCTGCGCCGGACGCGCGCTCATCAGCCCAATCACCTGCGCCAGAGACATTCCATTCTCGCGATGCAGTACGCGCAACGCCAGTCCCAGCGCGGTCTCCAGACCCGTAATGCCATTCGCCGCGCGCTCGAACTCCACCTCTTTCTCGTGCGAGGCGTGCGGCGCATGGTCGGTCGCAATGCAGTCCACCGTGCCATCCATCAGCCCCTCGACGATGGCCCAGCGATCCGCCTCTGCGCGCAGCGGCGGGTTCATCTTGGCGTTGGTGTCATATGTAATTCCCATGCAGCTATGTGCGTCAATCGCCTCTTCGGTCAGCGTGAAGTGGTGCGGAGAAGCCTCGCAGCTCACATGCAGCCCCTCAGCCTTGGCCGCGCGGATCGCCTGTAACGCGCGGGCCGTCGACACATGCTGCACATGCAGATGCGGTCTCACCCGCTTCGTCTGCTCAATCTCCCGCAGCAGTTGCAGGTCGCGCTCGACGATGCGCACCTCCGCCTCGACCGGAATTCCGCGCAGCCCCAGACGAAAGGCCACTCGCCCAGCGTTCATGCTGCCGCCAACCGTCATACGCGTGTCCTCGGCGTGTTGCGAGATCGGCACGCCGAGCCTCCCCGCAGCCAGCAACGCCGCGCGCATCACCGCGTCCTCCAGCACCGGCTTGCCGTCGTCGGTGAATCCGACCGCTCCCGCCGCAACCAACGCCGAAAAGTCCGTAATCTCCGCGCCCAGACTGCCCAGCGTCGCCGCAGGCATCGCCAGCAGATTCACCACCGAGCCGCGAGCCGCGTCCAGCATCCAGCGCAGGCTCTCCACCGAATCGTTCACCGGAGTCGTATTCGGCATGGCCACGACGGTCGTAAATCCCCCGGCCGCAGCCGCAGCCGTGCCGGTCGCAATCGTCTCCTTGTGCGTCTGCCCTGGCTCACGCAGATGCACATGAACGTCGATCAGCCCCGGCGCAACCACCAACCCAGCCGCATCGATCTGGTTCTCCCTCGGCAGCAAAGCGGCAACGCTCGCCAGTCCGCCCGGCACCTCGACCGCCGCAACTCGCCCATCGCGCAGCAATAAATCCCGCGACTCGTTGATCCCGCTTGCAGGATCCACCACCAACCCATTCAGAATCAGAATCTCGCTCATAGCTCTTCTTTCGCACCGCGTTGTTGTCTGTACTCACGCATAGTTACTCGTGATATAAAGTATCGCGCAGCGAACAAAATGCGGGGATTCTTCGCTTCGCTCAGAATGACAATTTGAAAATTTCTGTGACACATAGCAATCTTGAGGCAGCTTCTAAGATCGGAGCCATCGGTGTAAATCGGTGTTAAGCCTCTCGTCCGATAGCCCAGTTCAAAACCAACTCAAGCCGTAACTCCCATCGCCCGTACCAGCACGGCGCGGCGCACGGCCAGTCCCTGCGCAACCTGTAGCTCAATGGCCGACTGCGCGCAATCGGCCACATCGCCGGCGATCTCCAGCCCGCGAATGATCGGTCCGGGGTGCATCACCACCGCCTTGGGAGCCAGTCTCGCCAGCCGCTCCGCGTTCAGTTGATAGCGCTCCACATACTCGCCCAGATCCAGCGCCACTCCTGCCAGCCGCTCCTTCTGGATGCGCAACATCATGGCCACATCGGCCTGCGCCAAAGCGCGTTCGAAGTCGCGCTCAATTTCCAGCGGCGGCCCAGCGTGGGTCTCCAGCCCCAACGCGGTCTCCGGCAGCAGTTCCACCGGCCCGCACAGAATCACACGCGCGCCCAGCCTCGGCAGCAGCATTGCATTCGAGCGCGCCACGCGGCTGTGGCGAATGTCTCCGGTAATCACCACCGTCACTCCCGCCAGCGTCTTGGCATCGACCGTACTCTCATCCATCCCCAACCGTTGCAGAATCGTACGCAGATCCAGCAGTGCCTGCGACGGATGCTGATGCATTCCATCGCCCGCATTCAGCACCGGCAGACCGGTCATGCGAGCCAGCAGCGAAGGCGCTCCCGAGGCCGGATGACGCAGAATAATCGCCTCGGCGCCCAGTGCGCGCAGGGTCAACCCCGTGTCCTTCAGACTCTCGCCTTTTTCAATAGAGGAGGATTTATCGCTGACCAGCGTCGTCATCGCGCCCAGCGACTTTGCCGCCAGTTCGAACGAGGTTCGCGTTCGCGTACTCGACTCGTAGAAGAGCAGAGCAATCGTTCGCCCCGCCAGCAGCCGCGCCCGCTCTGCCGCCGCCATCGCCTCCAGCCGCGCCGCTGTCGCCAGGATTCCGGCCACATCGGCGACCGTCAGTTGCTGCACCGTCAGCAGCGATCCCACTGCAATTCCCGAAGAGCGCTCGAAAAGCAGGCCCTCCCCGGCTTCTCTGTTCCCAACTCTCTTCGCCAGCTCAATCACTCTCTCTTGCCTCAATCCACATGCTCGGCCAGCAGCACCTGCTCCTGCCCGTCAATCTCGTTCAGCATCACTTCGATAATCTCGCGGCGCGAGGTCGGAATCGTGCGTCCGGTAAAGGTCGCCTGAATCGGCAACTCGCGATGTCCTCGGTCGATCAGAACCAGCAGTTGCACGCTCTTTGGCCGTCCATGGGCGAAGAGCGCGTCCATCGCCGCGCGAACCGTTCGCCCGGTATACAGAACGTCGTCCATCAGAATAATGTCGCGCCCGGTAATGTCGAAGCCGATCTCGCCCTCGACCACCGTAGGCCTCGGCCCAGTCGTCGTCAGGTCGTCGCGATAGAGGTGGATGTCCAGAACGCCCGTGTCCACCGGGCATCGCTCGATGCCGGAGATCAGCTTGCCCAGCCGCTGAGCCAGAGGAACGCCACGCCGCTTGATGCCGACCAGTCCCAGATTCGCGCAGCCATCGTTCTTCTCAACGATCTCATGCGCCAAGCGCACCAGCGTCCGCTCAATCTCCGAGGCCGACATCAGCCGAATCTTCTCGCGCAACCCCGGCTTGGCGGGTGCCTTCGTCGTAGCTTCCGTATCGTTCATAATCTTCGTCTTCCTGTCCGCAGAATCTTCCTGCCCGCAGAGTACATTACCGTCGTTGCTGATAATACCAGCCTCGCCGCGCAATTTGTGTCGCCAGTTTTTTCCACTTGCCGAATTTTCGGAAGATTATCTCCCCCGTCGGCCTCTTCGCGTAGAATCGTAGGGGACGAAAACTCGCCCGCGGAGTCCTGTTCTGCTCTCATCTATCACCAACCTCTTCAGCAATCTTCGCCCCATGCCGGCTGTCTTTCTGGCATCGAAGGGCCTCGGCCATTATCTGCACACGCACTATGGCGACCACACCTTCCGCGGCCTCTATCGCTGGAACACCTTCGACACCGCGATTCTGATCCCGTACTTCATCGTCATGGTGATTCTGGCCTTCTACGGTATCCATCGCTATCAGCTTGTCTGGCTCTACTACCACAACAAGAAGAAGAAGGCGCTGTGGGACCATCCCGGTGCGCGCTATCCCGAGGGTCAGCTTCCCTTCGTCACCATTCAGCTCCCCATCTTCAACGAGCAGTTCGTCATCGACCGCCTGATCGACGCAGTCTGCCGTCTGGACTATCCGCGCGACCGCTTCGAGATTCAGCTCCTCGACGACTCCACCGACGAGACCGTGCAGGTCGCGCAGGAGATCGTCGACCGCTACGCCGCAGGAACCGCAGGACTCGCGCCGCAGCCCATCGTACATCTGCATCGCACCAATCGCTACGGCTACAAGGCGGGCGCGCTGGATGAGGGTCTGAAGGTCGCCCACGGCGAGCTGGTCGCCATCTTCGACGCCGACTTTGTTCCTCCGCCGGACTGGCTGATGAAGGTCGTCCACCACTTCGCCGAGCCGGGAATCGGCATGGTGCAGACCCGCTGGACGCATCTCAATCGCGACTACAGCTTCATGACGCAGGTCGAGGCCATCATGCTCGACGGCCACTTCGTCCTCGAACACGGAGGCCGATCCCGCGCCGGAGTCTTCTTCAACTTCAACGGAACCGCCGGAGTTTGGCGTCGTCAGGCCATCACCGATGGCGGAGGCTGGCAGCACGACACCCTCACCGAAGACACCGACCTCAGCTACCGCGTGCAGATGGCTGGCTGGAAGTTCAAGTACCTGCAAGATGTCGAGTGCCCCGCCGAGCTGCCCATCGAGATGACCGCCTTCAAGACCCAACAAGCCCGCTGGGCCAAGGGACTCATCCAGACCGGCAAGAAGATCCTGCCCCGCGTCCTCAAGAGCGACGCGCCGTGGCACACCAAGCTGGAGGCTTGGTATCACCTCACCGCCAACCTCAGCTATCCGCTGATGATCGTCCTCAGCGTCCTGCTGATGCCTGCCATGATTATTCGCAGTTGGCAGGGATACATTCAGATGCTACTGATCGATCTGCCGCTGTTTGTCGCCAGCACCATGTCGGTCTCGACCTTCTATCTGGTCAGCCAGAAGGAACTCTTCCCCAGAACCTGGTACAAGACGTTTCTCTACGTCCCGTTCCTGATGGCCCTCGGCGTAGGCCTCACCATCACCAACACCAAGGCGGTCATGGAGGCGCTCATCGGCTACAAGACGGCCTTTGCGCGCACGCCCAAGTACCGCGTCAAGCAGAAAGGCGAGGCAAGCAAGGCCAAGGTCTATCGCAAGCGTCTCGGCATCGTGCCGTGGATCGAGCTGGCCATCGGAACCTACTTCGCATGGACGGTCTACTACGCTATGTCCACGGAGAATTACTTTACTGTGCCGTTTCTGCTACTCTTTGTCTTCGGCTACTGGTATACCGGGTTGCTCAGCCTGCTGCAAGGCCGCTTCGAGCGAGCCAGCAAATCCGGCTCTACCGAGATGCACGAGAAACCGTATCCATTGGGGATATAGATCATGGACAAATTCATTGGACAGCACGTCGCGTTCTCTGCATCGTTCTTGACGCTATACTTCGTCGTATTTTGGGCGGGAGTTGGAGTCCTCATCAGCGTCGTCGGAGGGTGGCGTAGTCTGGCGCAGCGATACCGCACAGAGCGCACCTTTCCTGACCACAAACGCTGGCTACAAAGCGGGCAGATGTATCGGATGGTCGGCTACAACAATGTTCTGACCGTTGCATCCGACAACGAGGGCATCTACCTCGGCGTCCTGTTCCTCTTTCGCATCGCTCATCCGCCGCTGTTTATTCCGTGGTCGGAGATCGAGATCGAGACGCCGCAACAAAAGTTCTTCGTCTCCGTGCAAAAGCTGCGTCTGGGGCCGGATCGCATTCCACTGCGCCTGCGCACCAAGCTGGTGGAGTTCCTCCAATCCGAAAAACGCGCAACTGTTTAGAGCGTTTTCGGAACGGCTATAAACCAATTTATTTTGTCATTCCGCAGTTGTTTTGTTTGTCATTCCGCAGCGAAGCGGAGGAATCTGCTTTTCCCTTTGCCTCTCCGGCCTTTTCTGCATTTGTTTCTGCCCCACAAATCAGCCCAATCGCACAGAAAAAGCCCGGCTCGCAGGCCGGGCTTCGTCGTATGCCACAATCTGGAAACCGCCTAGAAGCGGATACCAAACTTGATCGGAATGTAAGTCGTGCGGTTGCTATTCGCTGGATAGTAGTTGTATCCGTTGTATGCGTTGAGCACTGCCGTTGAGCTATTCGCCGTTACGCCATAGCGCTGCTGATTGTCCAGAAAGACGTACCGCGTCTCGACGTAAAAGCGCTCGTTGGAGAACTTGGAGAACTTATACGTAATGCCAATGCCGCCATTTACCCCAAGCGAGTTGCTGGTGTACATGTCCACATTCTGATTGGCGCTATAGCAACTGTAGTAGTCGCACTGTACGGACGGCAGCGTGAAGTTGGTGACCTTGTGATAGAAGCCGCCGCCAAGCACCGCATAAAGTCCAAGCGGGCCTTCGGTGGGAAGCGTAAAGGTAGGATTCAGAGTGAACGACCAGATGTGACTATTTCCGTCCAATCCCTGACCAGTGGCTCCGAAGTAGAGGATGCTCTGGTTGTTGAGGGTCTTAGCCTGCAACCCGAAGTTGTCGTAGTCGAACTGCGCCAGCAAACCGACAACCCGATTGAAGTTGCGTCCTCCGCCGAACTGGAAGCTATAGCTGGGCGTGTCGTAGATGTGCGTATTGCCAACCGGCGCATCGAGTCCCACTCCGGCCATGAAGGTGTATTTGTTGGAGCCATCGCGATTGGTGTTGCCGCTGGAGTAGGTAGGCCGACCATAGCTACGGCGCGGCGGTTGAGCGACCGAGTCCAGATTGAAGCGCTGCGAGCCATCCGCGTCCAGCGACGAGGAACTGCTCGAAGAAGAGCTATAAGCCGACGAGAGAAGATCCGCCGAGGCCATCAGAACCGGCGCTGCTGTGGTTGAGGCCGCCGAGGAGGTCTGTTGCGCCTGCGCCAGCAGCGCCGTCCCCGCCATCACGAAGCTGAATGCCGCAGCGCGGCCTGCCATTGCGAAGAGTCTATGGTCGATATGCATAGTGTGTTTACTCCCTTTTGAGTGCATGGTTCTTCAAGTTTTCTAACCCGAATCACCTGAATTTGTTGTGATGATCTTAAATTTCTTGCGCTGATCTGCTGCCAGCCTAACTCCATCATCTCACTGCGGGATTAGACGCGCTATTGCGAAATTTGGATCACTTGAATTCACGGCTGTGGTCGATAGAACGCACTCCCCGCAAAGATTCGGGCCGCCCCCGATTGGAAGCGGCCCGCGATCCTCTGAAACCCCAGCAAATGCTGACTGACTTTAGTGAATGTCGAACTGCTCTGGATGCAGGCTCGGATCGCTCTTCACCAGAATCGTCTTGCCGACCATCTCTTCCATATCCAGAAGCCACTTCGCGCCCGATGCCTTGAGCTGCTTGACGACCTCCGGGTGAACCCGCAGCATCACGTCGCCGCGATCCAGCAGCTTGTGCATCTTGCGCATCTCGATATAGATGTCGTTGCAGACGGTGACCGGAGACTTGACCATTCCCGTGCCATCGCAGATCGAGCAGGTCGTCGACAATGTGCGTTCCAGCGACTGCTTGACCCGTTTGCGAGTGATCGCAACCAGTCCAAAGTCGTTGAACGGCAGAACCTTCGACGGCGCACGATCCGACTTCAACTCCTCTTCCAACGCGGCCATCACGCGATTGCGATTCTTGCGCTCGTCCATGTCGATGAAGTCGATGATGATGATGCCGCCCAGATCGCGCAGGCGAATCTGACGCACGATCTCGGGGATCGCGTCCAGGTTCGTCTTGACGATGGTGTCCTCCAGCCGCGCCGTCTTGCCAACGTACTTGCCGGTGTTGATGTCGATGGCCACCAGAGCCTCGGTCTGGTCGATGACGATCGACCCGCCGGACTTCAGCCACACCTTCGAGTGCAGAGCCTTGTTGATCTCCTCGGTAATTCCGAACTGCTCGAAGAGCGGCGTCTCCTTGGTGTACAGCTTGACCCGCCGGATCAGCGAGGGCTGGAAGCGTTGCAGGAAGCGCAGCACACGCTCGTACTCGGCCTCGGTATCCACCCAGATCGCCGAGAAGTTGTCCGTCACCTGATCGCGCAGGATGCGCTCAATCAGGTTCAGATCGTGGTAGATCAGCGCCGGAGACTTCGACGACTCCGAGCGCGCCTTGATGTCCGCCCACAGATTCAGCAGGAAGCGCAGATCATTGCGCAACTCCTCTTCGCTGGCTCCCTCGGCCGCCGTGCGCACGATGAATCCGCCGCTGGCCTCGCCCTTTTCGCTCAGCAGAATCTCCTTCAGTCTGCGCCGCTCGCCGTCCGACTCGATCTTGCGCGAGACTCCGGTGTGGTTGACCGTCGGCATAAAGACCAGAAAGCGTCCCGGAAGAGCGATGTGGCTGGTAATCCGCGCGCCCTTCTTGGCGATCGGCTCCTTGGCAATCTGCACCAGAATCTCCTGCCCTGGCTTCAGCAGGTCGCTGATCGCCGGCAGATCCGTCGTCTGCATGGAGTGGCGTCCGCGTCCACCGCCGTGCCCGCTGCGTTCGCGGTCGCCCGAGCCGCCCGTGTTGCGTGGACGCTCGCTGCGATCGCTGCGCCCGCGACGTCCATCGCGTCGCCCGTCGCGCCGACCTCCCCGCCGATCCGCATCGCGATTCTCGCTGCGCCGCGGTTCGCCGCTCACGCCCTGCTCGTCGCTGCGATTTTTCTCTTCCCCCTGACCGAACTGCTTCTCGAAGAACTCCGCGTCGGCGGCTGTTCCAGTACGCGCAGCCTCTTCGTCTTCCTCTTCATCCGACTCAGATTCGTCGCTCTGATCGGATTCCTCGTCCTCTTCGTTCTGCTCCTCTTCGTCGAGTTCGTCCTCGTCAAAGTCTTCATCTTCGCCCAGCTCGTCCTGCTCCTCGATCTCGGGCTCCGTGTGCGTAATCTGGTCGATGGACATCTCGCGCAGCATATTGCCCAGCTCGGTTGCCCCATCGACCGTCTCGTCGTCCAGATCGTCAATCTCCTCGATAGCGCTGGCCTGAATGGTCTGCGGCTCCGACTCATCCTCATACAGAATCTCTTCTTCGAGTTGACCGACTCCGGGAGCGAAGACTTCCTCAGCCTCAGCAACCGCCTCGGCGACCAAAGGCGTCTCCACCACAGCGGAGAGCATCTCGCCCGCAGCAGAGATGGACGTAACATCGTGGATCTCGGCGGCAGGCTCCTCCGCAACAGGCTCGATGGACGGAACAGCCTCAACCTCTGGGAGAGCAGAAATGGGATCAGCAACCGCAGCGACAGACTCCGCCTCTGCAACCACCGGCTCCGCAGGAACCTCCGCCGCAGCGTCGGGTTCTACAGCCGGCTCGTCAACGACAGGAGCCTCTTCCACAACCGGCGCGCTCTGGCGAAACTCACGTGGCGGCACAGGATCAACGCGGTAGGAAGCCGATGCGTCCCCCGGCTCGTACTCCACCGAAGCAACGGCCTCAGCCGCAACAGCAGCGATTGCCTCCGGCTCCGTCGTCTCTGGCTCAGCCGTTTCAGCCGTCTGCGGAACCTCGTCGCTCTCGATAATGTGAGCTTCGGCGATGTCGTGCTCATTGAACTCTCGCACAACCTCAGCAAGCAGAACAGACTCAGCACTGGGAGAAGAGATCTCCTGCGGCTGCTGTAGAACAACCGCAGCCTCTACAGCAGAGATCGTCACATCCTTGCCAGCCGCAGGCTCGTTGCGCAGATCGCGTCGGCTCTCCTGACGGGTCTCGGCGCGGTCATTGCGCGAGTCATTGCGATCATTACGCGAGTTGCGACCATCGCGTCTGGAATTGCGATCAAAGTCGCGCGAACCGCGTGAATCGGAGCGCGACTCAGACGACGGATTGCGCCGCGAGATCGTCTCTCCGGGAAGCGTCGCCCCGCCGTCCCAGCCCTCGGCCAGCGTGTAGAGATTTGCTGGCGGAGCCAGCGTCACCGTCGTCGCCGGAATGGCGGCAGCCGACGGCTTCTCCTCACCGCCCATACGGTACTTTGAGATCGATTCGCCGGGCAGAATGATCGGCTCGGCTCCCGCCGCTAAATCCTCGTCGGGATAGGCGTTGGCAATCGGCCCCGTCCCACTTCCCTCTTCGCTGTCCACGCCGTACAGGTTGCGCGACGGCTCGAATCCACGGGGAGTGCGTTGCCCGCCCTGCTCGAAATCACCGCGCGGAGCGTCTGTCCGCTGCGAGTCTCCCCGCGAAGAATCATTGCGTTGGCCATCGCGATTGCGTCCATTACGACCGCCGCGTCGTCCGCGACCGCCAGACCGCTCGCCACGCTGGCCTTCGTTGCGTTGTCCGTCGTTGCGCGAACCCTCCGCGCCACGTCCCTGCTCATCGCTGGATGCGGCCACATCGCTCGCAGGGGCAGCCTCTGCGTCGATCTGCACGTAGGACTTGCGCTCGAACGAAGATTCATCGCCGGAGTAAGCTGGCGTCTCGGAGTAGCTCGGAGCATAGGAGTAGCCCGGCCCCTCGTCATTGCCCGCCGCAGAACTGCCCGACGCGGAACTCTGCCGTCCCTGATCGTCACTCTGATTGCCAGAATCCCCTGCCTGACCAATCGCGGAATCGCCCGCCGGACCGGAATTTCCACGTCCGCGACGCCTGCCGCGACGACCGCGCCAGCGACGGCTTCCATCAGCTCCCGGCGCGCCCTCGCCAATCTCGCCACTCTCGTTGAACTCACGCGGAGCCGCCTCCTCGGAAGCATTCTCTCCCTCGTTGCGCGCCTGATCCGGGGCAGCGTACTCGCCCTGCTGCGTTCCGGCGTCGGCTCCCTGACGCTCTGGATTGTTGGAGTTGCGATCCCGTCCGCCGCGCCGACCTCTGCCCCCGCGATCATTCCGTTCGCCGGATTCGCTGCGCGGAGCGGCCTCGCCCGAGCCTTCGCCGCTGCTCAGTCGCGGAGCGCGCGAACCGCGATCACCCGCCGGAGCCGTATCAAACTCCTCCGGATTCGGAGTCTCCTCCATGAAGTCGGTGATGTAGAGGAACGCATCGCGCTCCAGACCGACATCCACAAAGCTCGACTGCATTCCCGGCAGCACGCGCGTCACCCGACCGTTGTAGATCGATCCGGCGAGCGTGTACTCGTTCTCGCGCTCGTAATAAATCTCTGTAAGGGCTTCGTCTTCGACGATGGCCAGACGCGTCTCATGAGGCGTACTGGAGATATAAATTTCCTTCGACATATTCCTGCTCTTTCTGCCCGCTCCGGTTTTGAGAACCGGAGGTCGAGCGGCAGGCACAGACGAGAGGATCGGAGAAGCCCAGGCGCAAGGCGCTAGGTGCTTCTCACCGAGGATGCGGACGGGATCCGGGAGCCAGAAGCAGTGGTAACCGATGGGTGCAACCGGGGAGGAAAACCCACCCCAGACTGCGTCCAAATCGCGCCCAATACTGGGTCGATCTGGTTGATTCTAAAAACTATCGGAGACACATGGGTCGCTTCGTGCGAAGAATTGCATGCGGAGTTTGTGACCAAAGCAACCTCAGAGTCTACTTGAGGCGGGGCCGTTCGCCATCCGGATGCAATCATTTCCTTCAAACCTGTCCGACCAACGGAGTTGATCCCTGTCTGGCCGGCCTTTGTTCTAAAATCAAAACTCTAAAATCTTCAAAAATCTTCAAAAATTGAACGCCGCGTTCCCAGCGCCATGCGCCAACGGGTGCGGAGCTTCCACCGGCCTGTGTTTAACAGCCGTGTAAATCCAGTATGCACCAAAATCGTCGCAAGCGCATTCCTCATTCCGCAGGATCTATTGTTTGTCATTCCGCAGCGAAGCGAAGGAATCTGCTTTTGCTCGCTCCACGGCGGCCTACACCATTATCGAAAAGCTCTATGCCTACCCAATATCGCGCTCACTACTCCTGGCGCTTGGTCTGATCCAGCAGGAAGAACACCGGCAGGGCAGCCACAGTATTGACCACCGCGCGCAACAGTTCATGCAGCCACATCATATGGAAACCGTGATGCCCCAGCAGATAATGATTGACCAAATACAGAAGAAAGGTCTGCAACCAGGAAAATCCGAAGGTCAGCAGCGTGCGCATGGTCGTATTTTCTACGTCGAGTTGGCTGCTCAGGCTGGCCCCCGCGTATCCAATCACCGACTTCGCCATGCCGTTGACCCCGATCGGCTGCCCCGTCAGCAGATCCTGCAACAGGCCGATGCCGGCTCCGGTCATCGTCCCGGAGATCGGGCTGCGCCGACTGATGGCGAAGAAAAGCGTCACAATAAACGGCAGATCCAGAATCGCCAGCCAATGAAAGACCATGGGCAGCAGAACCTGCAACAACACCGCGCCCAGCGGCACAAAGACCGTCACTGGGAGCGAAAAGCTCTGCTGCTCGACCTCGCGGCGCGACATGTAGCTATGTATAACCATCGTCTCCCGATGAACTTTCCTGCCCTCCACAGCCTAAATCGAATTCACCGTGGATGTGAAGTTGCGCTGAAATTGCAATATTAACTGCGCCGAATCAGCGACTTGAAACTATTGCGGAGCCTCGGATCGCGGAGTCTCCGACGAAGGTTTAGGATCCGGCTTGCTCGGCGCCGCAGCCCTTCGCGTCGGCTTCGGCACAGTTGCCGTCGGCGAAGGCAGCGAAGGCGCAGGACTGACAGGAGGACTGCTCGGCGCAGGGGCAGCCGAGTGCGGCGCGCCCGGAGTCATCGTAGACGCAGGAGGCGCAGCTCCGCTGGTAAACCGGTCCACATGCAGCGCAGGCAGCGGATGCGGAACCACCGCCGCGCTCGGCACCGCTGGCGTTGCCGAGCCATTGGCCGCACTCCCCGGAGTCGCGTTGTCGTGAATGCTGGGCAGCCTGCTGGCGCTTGCGTCGGCCGCACTCTGCGCCTCGGCGGCATCCAGATCCTGCTGCGCCGCCGCAGGCAAGTTGGCCTGCGTTCCGGTAATCACCAGAACCTCTTCCACCTGATCCAGATTCACCGCCGGATGCACCCGAATGGCAGTATAAGGCTGGTGATCCGGGTCGAGCGCAATGCTCTCGATAACCCCCACCGGTAGTCCGCGCGGATAGATCTGATCTCCCCCCGTGGTCAACACCTGCTCTCCCGGCTTGATCCGCGCGTCCGAGGTCAGATTGCCGATCTGCGCCTTGCCCACTGTGGTTCCGCGCAGAATCGCGCGAATCCTCGTCGTAGCCAGCACCACTCCCACCCCGGAGTTCTGGTCGTTGATCTCCAGCACCTGCGCGGTCGTCGGAAAGACATCGCTCACCTTGCCGACGATTCCGTCCTGCGTAATAACGGCCATATCCGTCCGCAGCCCATCGCGCGCGCCTTTATCAATGGTCAAAATGTGCGACTGATCGTTTCCACTGGCCCCAATCACTTGCGCCGCAACGGTCGAGCCGACGTAGTGCTCCTGAAATCCCAGCATCGCCTGTAGCCGTCGTCCTTCGAGCGCGTCCTCTGCGATCGAGGCCTCTGCGATGCGCATTCGCGTCAATTGTTGTTGCAGGTCTTTGTTCTGCTGGCGCACGTTCCGCAGATCGACGTAGTCCGACCAGCCACTGCGTACCCCATGGCCCATCGCATGAGTCGCCCGCTCCAACGGCGTCACCGTAGCCATCGCCCATACACGCAAAAGACTTACGCTGGGTCCGCTCGGCTGCGCGGGATCCACCGGATTGCGCACCTGCATCGCCAGAGCAATCGCCTGTGCCACTAGGATCGCAATCAGAAACAGCGCGTTCTTGAATTGAGTCAGAAATTCCATCAGCCTGTATCCATTAGACCAGAATCAGGCCAAGTGTACTCGCACCTCTGCCGTTTCCCCTACTTCCTCCACAACGAAGAGTCCTCTGCGCCCGCGTTCCATCAACACTTCGACCGAGAGCGCAGTCCCTCCTCATCTCCCGCAGCGCGAGACGCAGCCGTAAAAATCCGCACAACCCGAGCAAGAGTATTACCAGCCCCTCAGCTTGCGCAGGTGTGTAATATGCGCCACATGATGCCGCGAGTGCCACGCATACAGCAGCGTCGAGGCCTCGATGGTCAACGGCCCCATCTTGGCGTGCTTGAACCCCCGCTGCCACTGTTCCGGCGACAGCGACTCCAGCACCCGCACCCAGCGCGAGTGCAGTCCCTCGACCAAGTCCAGCGAAGAATCGATCGGTGCCGTCACCGAGTCGATGAGCATCGCCCAGCCCTTCTCGTTGTATGGATAGACCGCTGGCCACTCCTCGGTCAGCGCAAGACGCAGCCGCACAAACGCGTTGATATGGCTGTCTGCAATGTGGTGGGTCACCTGCCGCACCGTCCAACCGCCCTCCCGATAGGGCGTGTCGAGCTGGCTGTCGTCCAACTCCGCGACGGCGTCGCGCAGATGGGCGGGTAGCTCAGCAAGCGTCGTAATCGCATCGATTCTCTCTGCGACTGCAACGTTGCCGGGGCTGGCATAGGGTCCAATAGGAAATCGCGGGTCGATAGTCTGCCATTCCAAGTTTGTACTCATGGCTTGACAAGGTAGCACAGAGTTCACTCACTTGCACAGAGTTCTGGCGTAGTCTTAATAATGGAACGAATCGGAGTGGTCTGAGTCCTCAATCCGCCGCAGAAAACAGGGTCAAACAGCCTGCGGGGAAAGCTCCTCCTTTCGGAAGCCGTACCGTAAGCGGTCTATTTTCAAAGGAATTTAGTGCAGTTTAGAAATTGTATAGACCAATTTGCTTGTCATTCCGTAGCAAAGCGAAGGAATCTGCTTTTTCTCGCTCGTCGACGGACTACGCCATTACCGAAAACGTTTTAGCCCCCTAAGGGAATCCACCCATACCCAAACCGACTTTTTCCGCAGCCCATAAATCCTCGCCTCAGACTTCAGAACTTCCGACTCACCCCTGATCCACCTGCAACCCGGAGCCACACCTTGCGCCTCGCTCATCTCGCCGCTCTCCTCGCTCTCGCCGCCGCCACATTACAGGCCCAGCCGCCCCGCGCCTACCTCGGCTTCGACCGCAACGACTACCCCGGCGACGCCGCCCTGCCCGAACTACACAAACACTTCGCCTTCACCGGCTACTGGCTCACCAACCCTCCCGGAGCGACGCACAACCCCTGGCTTGGCAAGCGCGAGACCCTGCGCAACGCTGGCTTCGGCTTCCTCATCGTGGCCAACGGGCGGCTCGACGCTGAACTTGTCCGCTCCGCCCATCGCGGAAAATCCCCCGCCGCCCTCGGGCGCGAGGACGCCGCCGCAGCCATCGCCGCAGCCCAGCGCGAGGGATTTCCCACCGCCGCAATCCTCTTTCTCGATCAGGAAGAGGGCGGGCGCATGCTCCCCGAACAGGCCGCCTACCTCCTCGCCTGGACCGAAGCCGTCGCCCGCTCCTCCTACCGCCCCGGCGTCTACGCCAGCGGCCAGCCAGTTGACGACGGCCCAGGCCCCAACGGCAAGCCAGTAACCATCACCACCATCGAAGACATCCGAGCCCATGTAGCCTCCGGCCATCTCCACGAAGTCGCCTTCTGGGTTGCGCAGGACGCCTGCCCGCCCGCTCCCGGCTGCGTCGTCAACGCAGCCCCGCTTCCCCCCAACCTCAGCGGCACACCCGATGCCACCGCATGGCAGTTTGCCCAGTCCCCGCGCCGCCGTTCCATTACCCGCGCCTGCGGTCGAACCTACTCCGCCGACGGAAACTGCACCACCCCCGCCCCAGCCCGCTTCGACGTAGACCTAAGCTCCGCCACCACCCCCGACCCATCCCACGGACGCTAGAAAGGCCGTGACCGGAAGGGTACGGCTTCAGCCATGCCACACAATCGACCCTTTATTCCGTTTTTCTCTCTGAATTGCGCCGGTTCCCCATCCATCACCGGGGAGCCATCAGACGGCATATCCCCAGCCTGTCGATGCTTCGTCGTTCTGCTACTGCCCGACCTGGAATCGCGCCACCATATTCTGGAGTCCGAGCGCCAGATCGAAGAGCTGTTCGCAGGCCTGTGACGAGAGTTGCGAGCCGTCGGCGGATTCATTGGCCAGCGAGCTGATCTGGCTCATACTGAAGTTGATCTCCTCGGAGACGCCCGCCTGCTGGGTCGCTGCGGAGGCGATCTGGGCGACCATCGTGCCGACGTTGTCTACCTCGCCGATGATTCGTTGCAGCGATTCTCCCGCCTTGCCGGTAGCCGCCACGCCCTGCTCGACCGCCGCTGTTCCGAGGCGCATCTGGCGAATCGACTCTGCGGTCATCGTCTGCACGTTCTGAATCACGGCGGCGATCTCCTTGGTCGCTTCTGCGGTTCGCACGGCCAGACGGCGCACCTCGTCGGCCACCACAGCGAAGCCGCGTCCCTGCTCTCCTGCGCGAGCCGCTTCGATCGCAGCATTCAGAGCCAGCAGATTGGTCTGCTCGGCGATGTCGTCGATGACTCCTACGATCCGGCCAATCTCGTCGGATCGATTGCCAAGCTGCTCGATGTTCGCAGCGGATTCCCCGACCGAGTGTGAGATGCCGCGCATCCGGGACAGCACGTCTTCGACCAGACCTCCTCCCTCGCGAGCGCTCGTAGCCGCGCTTCTGGCCGAGTACGCAGCGGCATTCGAGTGTTGCGAGATCTCGCGCACGGTCGCCGCCATCTGGCGCATCGTGCTGGAGATCTGCTCGACCTGAAGCTTCTGGTTCGCCGCGCTTCCGGCGGCCTGCGATGCCGTCGCCGAGATCTCCTGACTGGACCGAGAAACATCTTCCGCCGTCGAGGCAATGGAGAGGATCACGCGCCGCAGGCTGTTTTTCATCTTGTTCAAGCCCTGAGCAGCCGAGCCAATCTCGTCGTTGCTCTCCACCTTCATGTCTTCCACTACCAGATTATTGGAGGAGACCGTCTCAATCATCTGTGACATGCGATGAATCGTATGCAGAATCGAGTGCGAAATGACCAGAGTGATCGCCGTGCCGAGCAGCAGACCGGCCAGCATCAGGATCAGCGTCAACGTCTTCGACAAGCGGTCGGTCATCAACTCGCGCTTCAACGCTTCCTGTCGTTGACGCTCGAGAACAACCGTCATTCCGCTTATCGAGTTGCTCAGATTATCGGCTACAGTCCGTGCGTCATGATCCTTGAACATCGCGATTGCTCCGTCTGCATCTCCGCCGTGGTACGCGGTGAGTACCTGCATATTGCGGTTGTAGTAGGCAGACTCGGCCTGCACTACACGGTCGTAGAGTTTTCGTTCCTCATCGCTGGAGAGCAGCGGCTTCAGCTCTTCCAGCGCCTGATTGAAGCCGATAGCGCCGTGCTCGAACAGATGCTCAGACCCGTTCTCTCTGCCCATCAGAATGTCGCGCTCCCCAACTCTCATCTGCAAGAGGGTCTCCTGCAAGGAGCGCGTAAGACCCTTCATGGAGGAATAGAGCCGCACATCGTCCGAAAGCTGGTCATTGACCTCGGCGGATCGGTAGCCAATCGCTCCCATCGCTGCAATAATTACCAGCAAAGATCCAAAGCCAACCACGATCTTCAGCTTGAGGCCCAACTTCCTGAGGTTCATACGAAGCATCCTTTTGATGCGGGCAGTTTACGGGCGATAACATTCCGTTGACGTTCAACAACATCCATACGGCGGGTTTAGCGCGATCCCCTCGATGGATCTATCGGCCTGAGTCTCGAACACTTGACTCCAGCCGAGATTCGCCACTGTCGGCCACAGGTTTCCATCCTGAGTCCTCACCTGCAACTTTTCCTCCCAGATCTTCCATCTCTGGGATAATCGGAACAGCCAGGCGAACTTTGCCATGCTTACGAAAGTCTTTAGTGTGCCCACATGAAACCACTCAGGCTGGTCTCGACTCCAACCCGCAATCGCCGCCTCAACGAGATCCTCGGACTCGTCGTGCTGGTCTCGGCTGGGCTTCTGCTGCTGGCTCTGGCCAGCTACACTCCATCCGATCCGTCGGCAGACACGGTTGGAGGACTCGCCCCCAGCGGAGCGCATCTGGCTGCTAAACTGCACGGCCCTGCGCATAACTGGACCGGACTGGCAGGAGCGTGGATCGCTGACGCTTTGCTCCAGACCATCGGCATCGCCGCCTTTTTTCTGCCCATCGTTCTCGGACGAGTGGGCCTCTGCTGGATGCGCCAGCGAGCTGTCGGCTCCACAACGGCGCGCTCGCTCGGCCTGGCTCTCTGGCTCATCTTCGCTCCGGCAGCCATCGGCCTGATTCCGCGCGCCTTCCTCTGGCGTGGCGCTCTGCCCATCGAAGGAGTCACCGGACGTCTTCTGGCCGACGTCATGGTGCACTACCTCAACCTGCCGGGAGCCTCCATCGTCCTCGCCCTGATGGTCGCAATGTCGCTGTACCTTGTGACGACCTTCACCCTGCACACTGCCGACGAGTGGATGGACGCACACTTCTCTGTGGGGCAGAGCCTCTTCGACCGCCTGCGCAACTGGAGAAGCAGTCGCGCTCTGGCCCGCGCCGAGAAGCGCGCCCTGCAACAGCAGGCAAACTCGCCAGCCCTCAACTCCGACGCCGCAGCGCAGCCCGAAGGACTCTTCCCCGACCAACATGAGCCGGAGTTCGAGCAGAAAACCTCCAGCGGCGCTCCATCCGAACTGCACCTACAGCACAAGCAGGAGGCAGACGAATCCTCCACGCTTCTGGGAGGACTCTTCGGCTGGTGGGGACGCAGAAAGCGCAAGCAGAATCCGTCCTCCACACCAACCGAGGAGCGCCCCAAAGAGTCTATGGAAGCGCCCGCATCGGTCTGGCAATCCATGCCTCGCACCATGGTCGACGAGCCAGCGGCCACGGCCTTCAGCGCAGCCGCCGCTCCCTTCGCCACCGCTCTGGCCGCCGCCTCGCGAGAGGCCGCAGAGGCCGACCGCATCGAGCCGCCTCCCGCGCGCATTCCCCAGCCTCGCGCCGCAGAACCCGTCGCCGCACCGCCTGCTGAGTACGCACCAACCTTCGCCACGCGCAGCTTCGACGCTCCTCCGCCACAACCCATCGCGCAGCAGCCCGTTGCGCAGCCCGTCGCCCCGTTGCCCAACGCCATCTCCTTCGGCAAGCGCGCCGACGCCGACATCAAGCCCGTCACAATCACGCCAAAGTCGATCCGCGGCTACAAACTTCCTCCCTCCTCGCTGCTTTATCGCTCCGAGGAGGTCGCCATCGTGCGCGAGCAGGCCCTGCGCGACGAGGCTCGCACCCTCGTACAGAAGTGCGCCGAGTTCGGCGTCGCTGGCCAGGTCACGCAGATCAATCCCGGCCCCGTCGTTACCACCTTCGAGTTCCGCCCCGACGCAGGCGTCAAATACTCCCGCGTCACTGGCCTCGCCGACGATCTCTGCCTCGCCATGGCCGCCGAGTCCATCCTCATCGAGCGCATGCCGGGTAAATCCACCGTCGGCATTCAGGTTCCGAATCACGAGCGCGAGACCATCTGGCTGCGCGACGTCGTCGAATCGGCCTCCTTCGCGCAGACCAAGTCGAAGCTGGCCGTCTCGCTCGGCAAGGACATCAACGGACGCATCGTCACGGCGGATCTGGCCGCCATGCCACACATCCTCATCGCTGGCTCGACCGGCTCGGGCAAATCCGTCGCCATCAACGCCATGATTATGTCGGTGCTCTTCAAGTCCACGCCGGAACAGGTTCGCATGATTCTGGTCGATCCCAAGCGCGTGGAACTTGGCATGTACGAGAGCATTCCTCACCTGTTCACGCCGATCATCACCGACGCCAAACTCGCCGCCAATGCGCTCAGAAACGCCGTCCGCGAGATGGAGCGCCGCCTCAAGCTGCTGGCCGCCAACCACGTCCGCAACATCGACCAGTTCAACAAGCTCTTCGACAACGGCAGCGAATATCTCTTCGAGGACGTCGATCAGGAGCCGTTGCCCTACATCATCATCATCATCGACGAGCTGGCAGACCTGATGATGCTCGACCGCGCCAACGTGGAGGAGTCCATCACCCGCCTCGCGCAGATGGCCCGCGCCGTCGGCATCCACCTCGTCCTCGCCACGCAGCGCCCGTCAGTCGACGTCATCACCGGACTCATCAAGGCCAACGTCCCCACGCGCATGAGCTTCCGCCTCGCCACCAAGGTCGATTCGCGCACCATCATCGACTCGAACGGCGCAGAATCCCTGCTCGGCAAGGGCGACATGCTCTATCTGCCCCCCGGCACCAGCCGTGTGCAGCGCGTCCACGCGCCGTTTGTCACCGAGAAGGAGATCTCCGCCGTCACCGCCTTCTGGAAGGCGCAGGGCGAGGCCGAGTACGTCCACGGCTTCCTCGAAGGCCCCAAGGACGAAGAGTCTCAGGACAGCGGCGACAGCGAATCCAGTCAGGAGGACGATGCTCTCTTCGACGACGCAGTTCGCCTGGTCTTCGAGTTCGGCAAGGCCAGCACGTCACTCCTACAGCGTCGCCTGCGCATCGGCTACGGCCGCGCCGCGCACCTTGTAGATATGATGGAGCGCGACGGTCTGGTTGGCCCCGCCGACGGCAGCAAGCCCCGCGAAATTCTAAAATCCCCCGACTACTACAAAGAAGTAGACTCCGCCCTCCGCTAGATCACACATCCGATCTTCGCTTATCATTCCGCAGCAAGCTTTGTTTGTCATTCCGTTTGTCATTCCGCAACGAAGCGGAGGAATCTGCTTTTGCTCTTGCCGTTATCGTTTCTCATAAAGCAGCAAAGCAGAGGAGGCGTCCCTGGGGACGCCTCCTCTGCTTTGCTGGAAATATTCTTTGCCGAAGCGAGAGCATTTATTGACGCAGGGCTGGTTTATGCGGGGCTGGGCTGACCTTCGCCAAAGCCGGGCTTGCGGCCTTCGGGTTTGGCAGCCTTCTTGCCATCGCTGGGGCCGGAATCGGCAAAGGCCAGCGGCGACTTGAAGGGCGGCAGTTCCTTGCCCGCAATGATGAGGTCGATCTCGGCCTTGTCCAGCGTCTCACGTTCGAGCAGCGCCGTCGCCATGCGATGCATGATGTCAGCGTTTGCTTCGAGAATGGAGTGAGCCGACTGGTAGGCCTCGTCGACGAAGGCGCGAACGGCTACGTCGATCTGCTTGGCGGTGTCGTCGGAGTAGTCGCGGCCCTGCGCGATGTCGCGACCGAGGAAGACCTCCTGCTCCTTCTTGCCGTAGGTCAGCGGACCGAGGTCGCTCATGCCGTACTCGCAGACCATCTTGCGGGCGAGTTCGGTGGCGCGGACGATGTCGTTGCCAGCCCCCGTGGTCTTGCGATTCATGAAGATCTCTTCGGCGCAGCGTCCGCCCATCAGAATGGCAAGCTGCGTGTCGAGATAGTCCTTGGTGACGGTATGCTTGTCCTCTTCGGGCAGATGCATTGTGACGCCCAGAGCCATGCCGCGCGGGATGATCGTGACCTTGTGCAGCGGGTCGGAGTTCTGGCGCAGAGCGGCGACCAGGACGTGGCCGGATTCATGGTAAGCGGTGTCCTTCTTGTCGTCGTCGGAGAGCAGCATGGACTTGCGCTCGGCGCCCATCAGCACCTTATCCTTGGCCACCTCGAAGTCGAACATGTGGACGGCCTTGCGGTTGTAGCGCGCAGCGGTAAGGGCAGCCTCGTTCACCATGTTAGCGAGATCGGCGCCGGAGAAGCCCGGAGTTCCGCGAGCGAGGATGTTGAGATCCACGTCCTCGGCCATGGGAACCTTCTTGCAATGAACGGCGAGAACCTCTTCGCGTCCACGGATGTCCGGGCGATCGACAACCACGCGGCGGTCGAAGCGACCGGGACGAAGCAGTGCGGGATCGAGAACGTCGGGGCGATTGGTGGCGGCGATCAGGATGACTCCGTCGTTGGACTCGAAGCCGTCCATCTCCACCAGAAGCTGGTTGAGGGTCTGTTCGCGCTCGTCGTGTCCTCCGCCGAGGCCCGCGCCACGGTGACGACCGACAGCGTCAATCTCGTCGATGAAGATGATGCACGGCGCGTTCTTCTTGCCCTGCTCAAACAGGTCGCGGACGCGGCTTGCGCCGACGCCGACAAACATCTCGACGAAGTCCGAACCGGAGATGCTGAAGAACGGAACGTTGGCCTCGCCGGCAACCGCGCGGGCCAGCAAAGTCTTGCCGGTTCCGGGAGGTCCGACGAGCAGAACGCCCTTGGGAATGCGACCGCCCAGACGCTGGAACTTCTGCGCCTCGCGTAGGAACTCGATAATCTCCTTCAGCTCTTCCTTGGCCTCGTCCACTCCGGCGACGTCCTTGAAGGTGATCTTCTTCTGCTGCATGGAGAGCAGACGAGCGCGGCTCTTGCCGAAGCTCATCGCCTTGTTGCCGCCCGACTGCATCTGGCGCATCAGGAAGAACCAGAGTCCAATCAGGAAGGCAAAGGGAAGAACATTCATCAGCATGGAGACCCAGCCGTTGGAGTCTGGATTCTTGTTGGAGATGTTGACGTGATACTTGTGGAAGGTCTGCCACATCTCCTGATCGTTGGGCGCAATGACGGTACGGAACTGGTCATTGTTGGTCAGGTGTCCAACCAGAACGCTACCGTCGATCTGGCCGTCCTTGATCTGCCCGCCCTCAGCCTTGTCGAGCATGTCCATGTAGCTGAGGCTGGTCTCCTTGCCAGTTCCCATGGGCTTGGCGACGAACACATACAACGAAATGAGGATGCCAAAACCCAGCACCCAAACCAGAGCAGTTTTGATCTTCGAGTTCAATCGCGTTTCCTCATTTTCCGGCCTGTAGCACCTGAACGAACCGACACCTTGCCTAGCGATCAAACCCGAGGGCCAGACGCAGTGCGCCGGAAGCTTCCTGACTGTTAGACGCTCCACTTGGACTGAAGGTTCAGAGATCGGCTAAATTGCCACCCCGCGCCGCTGTCGGTGAGCGTCAGATAATCAAATTCTATCCTGTGTGAGGGCGTTCTGCCGAAAGCAGCCTCCTTGCTGAAGAAATAAAGTACTGACCAGTACCCTTCTCCCGCATCTCTTCGCTCGTTTAGAGGATAGGCAAATGCACCTGAGCGCTCAGAGTTTTTTCGGACGGATTGGTGGGGTCTCGCGGTAGAGGCGCAGCTCGCGCGGAGAGCGTT
Source organism: Acidobacteriaceae bacterium (assembly GCA_031296325.1). Classification (GTDB taxonomy): domain Bacteria; phylum Acidobacteriota; class Terriglobia; order Terriglobales; family Acidobacteriaceae; genus Edaphobacter. The sequence continues at coordinate 26,846 of JARLFY010000067.1, forward strand.
CGGCGCGCAACTGGCCTGCGAGGTGGAGCGTGGCACCACTGCGCAGCGGTGTGGCGGACTCGCCTGCGTTGGGAGACAGCCCGGCCAGAGCGAGCAGGCGGGCCGTCTCGTCGAAGCTGAGGCGTGCGCCCAAAGATCGCGCCGCTGCACGCACAACCCGGCGGCGCAGGGCAGCGTCGAGCGGACGCAGGCGGTCGATCTCGATGGCGACAGAGTTGGACTCTCCCGCCGCAGTGCTGACGGCGCGGCCTCCTCCGCGAACCGGCTTGCCGGGAAGAAGAAGCTGCGACAGGATTCGGTTCAGCTCGGATTGCCAGCGCGCCTCGTCCTCGCGCGCCAGCTCGGCGAGGTTGGCCAGAGCCTGATCGATGGCCGGATTCTCCTCGCGCAGAACGGGCAGAATGGAGTGGCGAATGCGGTTGCGCGTGAAGGCCTCATCCGCGTTCGAGCTGTCGGTGCGCCAAGGCTGGTTGCGCGATTCGAGGAAGGCAACGAGATCGCTGCGGCGCACCCCAAGCAGCGGGCGAAGAATCCTTCCTGTGCGACGCCCCTGTGCCCCCGCATTCAACTCCCCCGCGCTGGCTTCGACTAGAACGACGGGGTGAATTCCGCTGAGTCCCTCGGTCCAGGCTCCTCGCACCAGCTTCATCAGAACCGTCTCGGCCTGATCGTCCAGAGTGTGCGCGGTGAGGATCGAGTCGGCGGCTCCATCAACGATGAGCTGGCGGAAGAACCCATAGCGAAGGTTGCGCGCGGCCTCCTCGACCGTCTCGGTCTGTCCGGCGGCGCGGGCCTGCGCGAGACGCTCGGGAACGCTGGCGCGCTGGATGTGCAGCGGGACCTCCAGCCGCGCGCATAGCTCCTCGACGAAGGCGAGATCGGCGTCGGCGTCTTCTCCGCGCAATCCGTGGTGGACGTGTACTGCCGACAGGCCCACGCCGAGAGCGTTGCGCGGCTGCGTGTTCGCCGCATGGAGCAGAAGCAGCAGAGCGACGGAATCCGCGCCTCCCGATACGGCCGCGCAGAGGCGGTCTCCCGGACGAATGGTGCTGCGATCCAGCGTTGGAACAGAGTTTGTCATCGAGACTTTATGGTACTGCGAGCCAGCGTCTCTGTAATGCAAACCAATGGAACATGGACGTTGCAAAATAATTTGCAACTGAAGACGCGACAATCTTGTATACTTCGTTGGCTATGCGAGTCTTTGTGATACTTCCGGCGGCAGGGATTGGGACGAGGATGTCCGTGGGCGGCGGCGGGGCGAATTCGCCCGCCACTCCGAAGCAGTTTCTAACCATTGCAGGAGTGCCCGTACTGGTGCACTGCCTGCGCGCGTTCCTTGCAGTCGAACGCGTCGAGGCGATCTACGTCGCGGTGCGCGCGACCGAGATCAAGCGCGTTCAAGCGGAGGTTGAAGAGTTCGGTCTGGGCAGCAAGATCCACGTCGTCGAAGGAGGCGACCAGCGTCAGCAATCGGTATCCAATGCGCTGACCCAACTCGTCGCTGAGAATAACTGCGGCGAGGACGACGTTGTTCTGGTACACGACGCAGCGCGGCCGCTGATCGGCGTCGGCACGATCAATCGCACGATTGACGCCATCGCCGAGCATGGCGCGGCCATCGTCGGGCTGCCCGCCGTCGACACCATCAAACAGGTGGAACGCACCTCACAGGGAGCGCTCATCACGGCGACGATTCCCCGCGAACTCATCGTGCAGGCGCAGACGCCACAGGGAGCGCGCTGCGGGTTGCTGCGCCGCGCCTTCGCCGAGGCCGTCGCCGACGAGTTCTCCGGCACAGACGAGGCCAGTCTGCTGGAACGCTCGGGAATCCCCGTAGCCGTCGTCCCCGGTTCGGCAAAAAACTTCAAGATCACCCAGCCCGGAGATCTGGAACTGGCAGAGTTCTACCTCGGCCAGCAGACGAGAAAGGCTTAACACCGATTGACATCGATCAAAGGCAAAAGCTGATGATTGATGCAAAGGATTAAAATGATGGATGCGGAGGAACGACCAGTTCGGGGCAAGCACGACGATCTAACGCAGAAGATCATTGGAGTCTTCTACGATGTTTATAACGAGTTGGGCTATGGTTTTCTGGAGTCGGTCTATCGCGAAGCCATGCATCTCGCTCTAGGACAGGTGCACTAAACGTGCAGACTGAAGTTCCAATTCAAGTTCAGTTTCGCGGGGAATTAATCGGTGTATTCCGAGCCGATCTGGTTGTAAACGAATCTATTCTTTTAGAGCTAAAGACCTGTAACGCACTCGTTCGAGAACACGAGTCACAGACGCTGAACTACCTAAGAGCTACAAATATCGAGGTGGCATTGTTGATGAACTTTGGCCCAACGGCCCGATTCAAACGGTTGGTATTGAGCAATGATCTCAAAAGATCCAAAGACAAATCGGTGTCAATCGGTGTTAAGCCTTTTCAGACTGTACCAGAGGTAAATCAATGAGTATGAGAATTGGATATGGCTTTGACTCGCACCTGTTCAAGGCGGGAGTTCCGCTGGTGATTGGCGGGCTGGCGATCGAGCACGACGAGGGACTTGCGGGCCACTCCGACGGCGACGTTCTGCTGCACGCCATCACCGACGCACTGCTGGGAGCGGTCTCGGCGGGAGATATTGGATCGTTCTTTCCTCCCAACGATCCGCGCTGGAAGGGCGCAGCCTCAAGCGTCTTCCTGCAAACGGCGCTCGAAGAGATTGCCACGGCGGGATACAAGATCGTCAACATCGACACGGTGTTGATTATGGCGCGGCCCAAGATCTCGCCCATCGCCGGGGAGTTGCGCGAGCGCGTGGCGGAGTTGCTGGGAGTCAAACCCGGCGAAGTCGGCATCAAAGCCAAGACGCCCGAGGGACTAGGTTTGGATCACACCGCCGTCGCACACTGCACCGTGCTGCTGGAGAGTCTGGATGGTCCGGACACGCTGGGCCGCATGGCCGCCAGCGCCGACGCAGGCTCCGAGGAGGAGTTGAACGCTGTAGTGGAGGGGCTGATCGGCGACGCACACGACCTCTCCGCGCTGGGGCGCAAGATCAAGCCCTTCGATACCGATGACCTGACTTAGGCATTGGTCGGCGATGGAAGAAAAGAGGCTTAATACCAATCTTCACCGAGGGCCCCGATTTTTGAAGGCAAATGCGATTTAAATCGCGGCGGTTTGCGACTTCCTCAGTCGCCTTCGCCGCGCTCCAAATGTACGAGGGCGAATTTTCTGGCAGCATGGGATCAAGCCCAATGCGTTATGAATTCGCTCTACAAAATCAGCGTAAGTTTTTCTGTAGCAGGAGATGGAAATTTTGAGCAGTGAAACAGAAGTCGAGTTTTTGGCGGTCGTAACGGATATTCGAATGGAGTCGCAGGAGGGCGCGTCGTCGCGCTGGCAGATGACGCTTAGTCGCACCGGCTTTGCCGCTGGCGATGTTGGAGTACTCCACGCCGTCTCGCGCAGCGGAACGAAGATTGTGGTTCCCGTGCTGGAGGTTATCGTCGACGAGGCGGGCGATCTGTGGCATGTAGTGGAAAAGCCACTGGCCGCTGGCACCGATGTCGCTGGTCGCGTAACCCGCTGAACGCACGATGGGAAGCACCGAAAATTGTTACGCATGGAAACGAACCCGCAGTGCTGATACAGTGAGATGGGTTCGCCCACGAAGGATCATAGAACGGCAATGTTGAACGCACTGGAAATTACGCGCCTGCACGATGAAGCCACTCTGCGCTGGCATCAGGCCCCCCCGGCACAGCCCATGCCCTCGCTCGCTCCCGACGCAAGCCTGATCGATCTCGCGCTGGCTCATCACCGCGCCAACTTCGACCTGTGGCACGAGGAGGACAAGGCGCGAGAACCCGACGTCTCCGATGCCTGCATCACCCGCGTCAAGCACGCCATCGACGCTCTCAACCAGAGGCGCAACGATCTGGTCGAGGCGATGGATCGCATGTTGCTGACCGACGCCGGGGCGCAGAACCCCAACGCCCCGCTGCACTCCGAATCGCCCGGACTGATCATTGATCGGCTGTCGATTCTCGCGCTGAAGATCTACCACACCGCTGAGGAGACGATGCGCCCCACAGCCTCCGACGCGCACCACCAGAAGAATCTGGCCCGCCTCGCCCTGCTTCAGGAACAGCGCTCCGATCTGGCCTCCTGTCTCGACCGACTCTGGCAAGAGGTTCTCGCTGGCTGTCGTCGCTTCAAGCTTTATCGCCAGCTCAAAATGTACAACGACCCGGAGTTGAACCCTGCGGTTTACTCCCACAAAACATGTAGATAAGCGATTCTCAGACGGAGGGGTTGACCTTCTCGTAGTAGTTGCGTATAAAACCGGAACATGCACAGACGATAGAGTCTGGATGCCAACCAGCATTCTTCCTCCAAGTCCTGCGCATCTGGAAGGCATCCTAAACCGGCCAACGGCAACCGCTCACTCCGGCTGCCAGAGCAACTAACCGGCCAAACGATCTGGCACGAGCAATACTCAGACAGGAACCGCATCCCGATGAAGACCGCAACTGCTTCCGCCCCCACTAAACGTCCCCGCACACTGGCTGGCACTGTTCCGCCCCCGGCTAACGGCACGCGCGCCCTCGCTCTCAGCAACTACGAGGCCGCCCTGCGCCTGATGCAGAACGGAAAATTTGATCAGGCCAGCGAAGCCTTGCGGTTGTTACTCCCCACCAGTCCCGCAGACCTGACCGAGCGCATCCGCATGTATATCAACGCCTGCGCCCAGCAGATCGTCAAGGAAAAGAAGACGTTTCTCTCCGGCGAGGAGCAGTACGACTACGCCATCAGCCTGCTGAACGAAGGTCACTACGACGATGCGCGCAGCCAACTCCAGCAGATCGCCAGCGAAACCCCACAGGCCGACTACGCCTTCTATGGTCTGGCCGTTCTGGCCAGCATGACCGGCGACTCGCATCACTGCCTTGAACACCTCACCGAGTCCATCCGGCTGAACCCGCGCAATCGCATTCAGGCGCGCGCCGACTCCGACTTTCAAGACATGGCCGACGATCCACGATTTACCGAACTACTCTACCCCGAGGTCTAGGCGGTATCGACCTATAGCTCTTTTGTAATTGCAGTTGTCCTTGCCTGTTTCTGTTTGTCATTCCGCAGCGCAGCGGAGGAATCTGCTTTTGCCGTTGCGGTTGTCTTTGCTGTTGCGGTTGTTTTATAGAATTTTCCCCAAGGGGATAGATTTCCGTGGTGCGAACAAAAAGCAGATTCCTCCGCTGCGCTGCGGAATGACAAACAAAAGACTGCGGAATGACAAACAAAAGACTGCGGAATGACAAACAAAGTTGCTCTATAGCAATAGTGAACTGTTTAAAGGGCCAACGCCTCGCTCTATACCAGCCCAAGCCGAAGGCTTAGGTCAGGCCAGACTGGCTCCTGCCGCCATCAGGGAGTGCAGCGCAAGGTCGTCCAAAAAGCTGATCTCCATACGAATGGAGACGATCTGGCCGAGTTCGGCTGCTAGACGGAGATACTTGCGCCGTGTGCAGAGTTCAGTCAGAGCCTCATGCCCGCTGCGCGTCAGTTCGACTCCGGTGGCGACGATCGCGGCGTAGAGATTGAGCACGGAACGAAGCTCAATCTCCACGCAGAACTCCATGCTGGTTGGCGAGGTCGGCTTGCGTTCGATGATCCAGCCGCCACAGTTGCAGAAGGCCGTCGTAAGGGAGGGGAGGATGCCATCGCGTTGTTCGTAGGTGAAGCTCTGAATCTCGAGCGATTGCATAATAAGGGCGTCCACAGCGACTTGAAAAATTGTTTGCCGCTAGTGTATTCATCGACCCCTTTGCCCCAACTCGTGATGTCCTACGCGCACAACAGTCACGTGACTAATGGCGATCTGGCGCGATCCTCGCGGCTGGCGTTATGAGGCCACGCCGCCTTGATCCTCGTCTTCCGGATCCGCTCCGGCCTGAATCTCCGCCTCCACGGCCGAGGGATCATCGGTTACAGCGTCGTAGTTGGGAGGAAGCGAAGAGAGCCGACCGTCGATCGAAGCCTTGTCGCCAGTCTCATCGGAGACGTTGTCCGCTGGGGCCAGATCGTTCTCCACCAGTGGCGCGTAGGCGTCGCGCACGGGCTGCTCGTCGGACGATTCGGGGGAACTGGATTCGGGCTGCTCGTGCTCGGCCATGACAATCTCCTCCTGCTCGGCCAGTTGTCCGGCCATCTTCTCAAACTCCTCAATCGAGGGTAGTTCAGCGACGTCGCGAAGGCCGAATTTAAGCAGGAACTCGCGCGTCGTCTTGTACAGGATTGGTCGCCCGATCACCTGCTTGCGTCCGGCGGTGGTAATCAGCTTGCGCGCCATCAGCGAGCCAAGAACGCCGCCTGAATCGACGCCGCGAATCTCGGAGATCTCGGGTGCCGTAACCGGCTGCTTGTAGGCCACCACGGCGAGCGTCTCCAACGCCTGAAGAGTCAGCTTCAGCGGCGGCTTCAGGCTGCGCACAAAACCGCGCACCGCATCGTGATACTCCGGCTTGGTGGCGAAACGGAATCCTCCCGCAACCTCGCGAATCTCCAGACCACGGTCGGAGGTCGAGTACTCGGCGATCAGCTCGTCGAGCAGAGTGCGGAAGTGAGCGCGCAACTTCGCCGCACGCATCCGCTCGGCCCGCGCAACCGCAGCCATGGTCGCTGCGTCCCGCGCGGCATTTGCCTGCGCCTCGGCTTCGGCCTGCTCTGCACTGACGGACTCGACAACATCAGCGGAGACCTCTTCCGTTGTAGGTGCGGGCGCAGAGGGCGCGTTGTCCGGCCCTGCTGCGGCATCAATCGGCGAGGAGTCGAGCTTTGACATCGCCTCAACATCGGCTTCGGACAGCGCGTCAGAAGCCGACTCCGGCTCGTCCAGCAGAAACGACTGCTGCGCCGATACGGCGCGATCCAGCTCGGCCTGAGCCTCCTGGCCCAACAGACCCACTAGCTGCGCCAGAGTTACCGGCTCTTCAGCCGCATAGATTACCGCTTCGATCTTTGCTTTCAGGCTCATAGGAATTCGTCAACGTTAAGCATATCAACCCGCAGCCCCTCACGGGAGTTTTCCTGCCACAAAAAGGACGGCCCGCCGGTTAGCGAGCCATCCTTGTTTCTAAATCACTGTCCATCGGTGCAGATTGAAGTTAGGCCTTTGCCTTCTTCCATCCGGCCCGACTATCTGGCCAGCGAGTTGAAGAGCCAGAAGAGACTGCCAGAGAGCAGTGCCGCCGCAGGAAGCGTCAGCACCCAGGCCATAGCGATGTTGCGGATCGTCTCCCACTGTAGACCGCTGCGGTTGGCCGTCATGGTTCCGGCGACGCTGGAACTGAGGACGTGCGTCGTCGAAACCGGCAGGCCATAAGCTCCGGCGGCGAGGATCGTCGTCATCGCCACCATCTGCGCCGAGGCGCCCTGCGCGTAGGTCATGCGCGTCTTGCCGATCTTTTCGCCCACCGTGACGACGATGCGCTTCCAACCAATCATGGTTCCCAGACCCAGCGCCAGAGCGACAGCCACCTTCACCCAGTTCGGAATGAACTGCGTTGAGCGATCCAGATCCTTCTGGTAGCTGGCGACGATCTTCGCGTCGGCGTCGCTGATCTTCGGACTGGCACTGCCAGTCAGTCCGCCACTGGTCAGCAAGCGTAGCGTCTCGCCGGACAAGTACATCTGGCCACGCATCTTCGTCTGCATATTCTGCGGAACGTTGGCCAGCGTTTTCGCGGCCTGCGCCTGGTTGCGGACGTCGATCACCGTCTGGCGCAACGCCACAGCCACCTCGGGCTCATACCGCTTGGTAGTGACAAACTTCTTCAGTTCCGACTCGGCATCCGGCACCGCCGCTGCCTGTGGAGCGACCTTGTCCAGCACTCCAACTAACTGCGTCGAGGAGACGACAAATTCCTGCACCGGCCCCGCGCCCATCGCATGATTCAGTGCGTAGGCCGTCGGCATAGTTCCCACCAGAATCAGCATGATGAGTCCCATGCCCTTCTGTCCGTCGTTCGATCCGTGTGCGTAGCTGACGCCGCCGCAGGTCAGAATCAGCAGAGCGCGAATGTAGAGCGGCGGAGGAGTGTCTCCCTTGGGAGCGGTGTACAGTCGCTCGTCCTTGGCCGTCAGTTTGAAGAGTAGAAAGAGCAGCCCCGCCATGGTGAAGCCCACCACCGGCGAGATGAGCAGAGCCTCAAAGACCTTCTTCATCGGCTCCCAGTTGATGCCCGCCGTCGCCGAACCTCCCTGCATCCAGTGGAAGACCACGACTACGCCCACAATCGAACCGATCAGCGTGTGCGAACTGGAGGTCGGAAGACCGCCGTACCACGTCGCCAGATTCCAGAGAATCGCGGCCAGCAGCAGGGCGAAGATCATGGCAAAGCCCAATCCGTCATCCATCTTCAGAATCATCTCGGACGGA
>JARLFY010000068.1 GCA_031296325.1 Acidobacteriaceae bacterium
CAAGCCTGAGTTCTCAACGGCAAGCGTGAACGCGCGGTGTACATATTTGTACTGAGCGCAATCAAAATGCACTTAGCCGAACATTTCCATAGAAAATCTGTGTGGTTTATCGCGGCCAGGACTGGACACGGCAGTGGAGATAGCCCTGATTCGCAGAAAAAAATAAACATCTTAAATAAAATTTAAGTCATGTTATTTCATGTACTTGCTTGTAGTTTATTCGTCCGAGGGTACTTGGGAATGCGCTCTGCCGCACCGTTTGTCTACGGCTTGGCAATGATCGTGCATATAGAAGGGGCAAGCGCAATATTACCGGGACGCGGCAGGCACACAAAACACATTCGGGGGATAGACATATGACAAGTTTGAATCTTGCAAGAGCGATGATTCTTGCCGTCGCAGAAGCGGGCGGAGCGTATTGGTTCTTCAAAACGAAGAAGGCTGGACTGCGAACATTGATGACCAGTTTCGGTCTTGGATTCGCAGTGGCGATCGTATTGTTCGATCTGCTGCCGGATTCGACAGAGCACTTTGCGATGGGCTATGCGCTGTTTGCAGTGGGCGCGGCGGTCATGCTCGGTGTATCGATGCTCAGCAAGCAGTCGAGTGCGAAGGGCAGTGGCTCGGTTGCGGTGACGGGCATGGCCTTGCACAATCTGGGTGAGGGCATCCTGCTGGCGGCGATGAGTGGGCCGATCTCGTTCATGCTCTTTGCCGGAGCTTTGCTGCACAAGCTGCCAGAGGGCATGGCCACCTTCGCGATGCTCGATGGGGCTAAAGAGAAGACGCGCTTCGCACTGGCGGCGGCGGTTGGGTTGATGATTCCGCTGGGCGCTGTGCTGCGCATTCCGACCTCTCTGCAACAGCCCGTAATGGCGCTGTTGGCGGGAATGATTCTGGTTGCAGTCTCGAAGGCTCTGTTCGAGCACACGGCCAAGAATCTGGATGCTATGCCAAAGCTACAGTTCGCGATGCCCTGCCTGGTGGGAGCCGTGATTGGCGGCGTATCGTGCCTGATCGCATAGTCGCAGCAGCTATGTAGTTGGGCCAGCTTGTGAGAGTTGATTCTCAGGAAGCATGAATCATCGCAAGTCCATCTCGCCCTGGCCATCCGATTACTTCGCGAGGGTCAGGGCGAAGCTGTATCTGAACCACTGTGGGAGGAGAAGACCATGCGCCATTTTGAACGCAGGAACAAAGTTGAATCGATTTGTATTCTTATGGGACTTGGTGGCTGGTGCATCTTTGCTCTGCTCTTCTGCTCCATTGCGTTTGCCTCTGACATTGGTGGCTCGATGACCGGCGAGGTGAGAGACGCAAGCGGCGCGGCGATTGCCAACGCTTCCGTGACGCTGAGCGATCCAAGCACCGGGGCCTTGCTAAAGACAGTGACGAATCGTGTGGGTTCCTACTACTTTGCCGCTGTACCCGTGGGGCGTTATGAGATGTCGGTCATTGCGAGCGGGTTTCGCGCTTATCGACGCAGTGCCATTACGGTGAATGTAACAAGCGTCGTTCGCGCCGATGCGGTTCTTCAGGTGGGAGAGAAACAGGATGCGGTTACGGTTGTGGCGACGAGCGTATCGCTGGACACCGATAGCACGCAGATGGGAGAGGTGATGGTCTCTTCCACGGTGAACACGCTGCCGCTGAATGGACGCAGCTACTCCGACCTGTTGGCCCTACAGGCTGGCGTGGCTCCCGTAACGACGATGACCTCGGCGACGGTGCAGGGGTTGGGGCAGAGTGTGTTTTCGCCCTCGGGCGATCTGAATCCCGGCGTTCTGTCGATCAATGGGCAGCGAGAATCGGCCAACGGATACATCGTGAACGGCGCCAACGCTGAGGAGAATGGCAGCATGGCGGCTGCGATTATTCCCAATCTGGATTCGATTGCGGAGTTCCGAATTCTAGTCAATAATCTGGATGCTGAGTTTGGACGTTACAGCGGCGGACAGGTCAATGTTGTTACAAAGTCGGGAACAAATTCTATTCACGGCGACGCCTTTGAGTTCTTTCGCAATACGAATCTCGACGCAAGGAATTATTTTTCGACGGATCGCGGAACCTTCGAGCAGAATCAGTTTGGAGCAACACTGGGCGGCCCGATCAAACGCGACAAGGTGTTCTTCTTTGTCGACTATCAGGGGACAAGACAGACGCAGGGCGTGGATACGGGGCAGATTCCGGTGCCAACTGCGGAAGAGCGCAATGGAAGTTTCACCGATCCAGATTCTGGCTTGAGCGCACTTACGGGGTGCGTGAGCGGGCCCTATCTGGCGGGCTTGCTCTCCCAAAAACTTGGCTCCAGCGTTGCGTCCAATGATCCGTATTCTCCGCAATCGACTGGATGTACGGCGAATCGCCCCGCAGTATTTCCAGACGGAACGATTCCGCAGAGCGCGTGGTCGGCGCCGGCAAAGGCTCTGCTGCAATATATTCCTGCCCCCAATGTGTCGGACGGAGTATTTTCCACGTCGGCCTACGACCAGAGACTACACGATAACAAAGGATCGGCGCGGGTGGATGCAAATACCCGCTGGGGAAGAGTCTCGGGCTACTACGCGCTGGATAACTATGTTCTGGACAATCCGTACCCAACGGCGCAGGGTGGGGCGAATGTTCCTGGGTTCAACGCCGTCTCGCAGGGGCGTTCTCAGCTAGTTGTGATTGAACACGATAAGACGATTGGAGCGTCTGCATCCAATCAGGCGCATATCAGCTATACGCGCGTGGCCAACGATATGGGCAAGCCGGTCGGAGGGATGGGCGTAAGTCTGGCTTCGCAGGGATTCGACACGGGGACGGGATCGCTCGGGATTGCAGCGGGACAGCCGAATGAAGAAGGCGTCGAGAACGTGGTCTTCGGCAACTTCACGATTGGCAGCGATCCGAACCAGTATCGCCAGATCAACAATACCTACGAGGCGACCGACGACCTCTCGAAGAGTTGGAAGGCGCATACGTTCAAGCTCGGCCTACATGCCGATTACGACCAGATCAACACCTATCCCTACGCACAACTCAACGGCAGCTTTCAGTTCTACGGAAGCGAGACAGGCGTGGATTTTGCGGATTTTCTGTTGGGTACTCCCAGCCAGTACAACCAGAATGGGTTGCGGCCGTTCTATGAGCGCGAGACGTACTGGGGAATCTATGCACAAGATAGCTGGCGTGTGCGATCGAACGTGACGATCAACGCTGGGCTGCGCTGGGATCGGATCGAGCCTTGGTGGGAGAAGAACAATAACAGCATGACGCTGGTTCCCGGCGAGCAGTCTGTGGTCTTTCCGACGGCTCCGCTGGGGCTTGTGTTTCCGGGCGATCCGGGCATTGCGCGGACGCTCGCCCCGGCGCAGAACGTGAACTTTGCGCCACGGATTGGGGTGGCTTACTCGCCGTCCAGCGCGTCGGATTCCTTGCTGGGGCGATTGATTGGCGGAGCGGGGACGACCAGCATTCATGCGGGGTTTGGAATCTTCTACACCGGAATTCCCGGCGAGAGTCTGGGGCTTATCAGCGACAATGCGCCGTATGGATTTACCTACACCAGTCCGGCTCCGCCGTTGTTTACAACGCCGTTTGTGGATGCAGCGACGGGGCACTCGGAGGGGCAACGCTTTCCGGCTGCGCTGGCTCCGCTGAACGTGAGCCGGAGCAATCCTGACGCGAATATCGACTGGGCGCAGTTTGAGCCGATCAGCGCGGTTCCCGGCTATTCGCCAACGAATAAGACGGCGTACACGGAGGAGTACATGCTCTCGTGGCAGCGTCAGGTTGGCACGAAAACTCTGGTCAGCCTGACGTACGCGGGGAATCAGGCTCATCGTCTGCTAGTGCTGAAGGCTGCGAATCCAGGGGACGCGGCGAAGTGTCTCGCGTTGAGTCAGCCCAGTGAGGTTGCGGCAAACAGCGTAACCTGTGGACCCTTCGGAGAGAGCAGTTCTTACACCACTGCATCGGGGACTACGATTAGCGGCACACGCGGGCCACTCGGCCCCGCCTTCGGAAGCGTCAGCAACCAGAGTGCGATCGGGAACTCAACCTACAATTCGCTGAAGGCCAGCCTGCGTCACACAAGCGGGCGAACGGAGATCTTTGCCGGATACACCTATAGCAAAGCGATCGATCAAGCCTCCAACTTTGGCGATCAGGTGAATCCGTTCAATCCAGGCCTGAGTCGAGGACTCTCTTCGTTCGACATGCGGCAGAATTTTGTGGTGAGCTACACCGTGCATCTCTCGTTGGCGCATTATTTCCGTGGCTCAGATCGCTGGGGCAATGGCTGGGAACTCTCCGGAATTACGCGCTTCAGCACCGGACTTCCCGTGACCCTGACCAACTACAGCGACACCTCCCTGTGGGGAACGCAATCGAACGGAGTCAACAACCTGCCGGTCGATGAACCCAGCGTTCAGGCCGGCTCGCTGGAGTTGAATCACAATCCACGCAACGGACAGCCCTACTTCAATACAGCGTTGTTCAGCGTGCCTGCGGTGGGAGATCCGGGAAATGCGCGTCGGCGGTTTTTCTCTGGCCCGGGAATGGACAACTACGACATGAGCTTGCAGAAAAATCTCAGTTTGTCGCAAACGCACACTCTGGAACTGCGCGCGGAGGCATTCAATGTCTTCAATCATGCGCAGTTCTGTGGCCCTCAGGCGGTCAATGGAAACATTACGGACAACAGCGAATTCGGACAGGTAGTGAGCGCCGCCTCGCCCAGACTCGTACAGTTAGCCGCCAAGTTGGTCTTCTAAAGATAGAGCAACTCCCTTTCAAGCTTGGTCGCACGAGTGACATTTTTGTACGAAATCGCGACTGAACGACGAGAACGTACATCTTTAGTCCACTCGTTCTCTCGGAGCGATTCGGTCTTCGTCGTTGAAGCAAGCGAAGCTCTTCGAGTTGGATCGCATCGCTGAGCAAATTTCTGGATAGACCGGCAAGGCTAGCGTATTCAATGATTTGCCCGGTTGGGACTGCCGTTTTATCTGCCGAGGTTTGCTGCGTTCTCTGCCTCCTGTTGCAGCGTATGGAGGCGTTTATCGGCGTTTCCACAATCGCAAAAGAGAGTGGCAGTGCAATTGCATTCCTCATAGGCAGCAGCCCTCCTTACTTCGTCTTTGCAGTACGAGGCAGAACCGCTATCCAAACGCAGCAAGACACCAGTGGAACCTAAAGGAGGTCACGTGAACCCTATTCTTCCAGGCGCAGCAGTCAGCGCAGCCAAATTGGGGACTCATCCATGCTTCAATCAGGAGGCGCGTCACACCAATGCGCGCATTCATCTTCCCGTGGCTCCGCGCTGCAACATGCAGTGCAACTACTGCAATCGCAAGTACAGTTGCGTGAACGAGAGTCGCCCGGGTGTGACCTGCGCGATCCTTACGCCGAAGCAATCCGTCGAGTATCTGCGCAAGTATACGGAGAAGTTGGCGAATCTGAGCGTGGTGGGAATTGCCGGTCCTGGCGACCCGTTTGCCTGTGCCGACGAGACGCTGGAGACACTTCGACTGGTCAAGGCTGAGTTTCCGGATCTGCTGCTCTGTGTGGCGTCGAATGGTCTGAATCTTCCGCCCTATATCGAAGATCTGGCTGCAATCGGGCTGTCGCACATTACAGTTACGGTCAACGCGGTCGATCCAGCGATTGGCGCGAAGTTCTACGACTGGATGTCGGTGGATGGAAAGAGTTACAAGGGCATTGAGGCGGCAGAGTTGCTTTGGGAGAGACAGAAGCAGTCGATCAAGGCTCTTGCGGAGAAGGGCGTCATCGTCAAGATCAATACGATCTACACGCCGGGCATCAATGACGAGCACATCGAGCAAGTGGCCCAGACCGTAGCTTCACTCGGCGCGACGATCCTGAACATCATGCCGCTGCTGCCCACGGCGAACACTCCGTTTGCGAATGTCATAGAGCCGGAAAAGCAGGTGATGAAGCAGGTGCGCACGATGGCGTCCAGCTATCTGCCGCAGATGTCGCACTGTTCGCGCTGCCGGGCCGATGCGGTGGGCTTGATCGGTCAGGAGAATACGCAGAAGAACGTCGAGTTGCTACAGATCTCGGCGCGGCCTATCGAGGTAAGTTCTGCGGCGACTCCGGCGACGGCGCTGAATGCCGACAACGGACTGCCGATGACGCTCTCGCCGGAACTGCGCCTGATCCCAACGGAGGAGCGGCCATACATCGCCGTTGCAAGCCGCGACGGATTGTTCGTCAACCAGCATCTCGGCGCGGCGGAGCAGGTCAGAGTCTATCAGCCTGCGGCGAGGCGCTCCAAACTGGTCGATATACGCAACGTCAGCAGCGAGGCAGGCGGCGCGGCGCGATGGTTGAGCATGATCGACAAGATGAAGGACTGTTGCGGAATTCTGGTCAGTGGAGCAGGACCCACCCCGCGAAAGATCTTCGCGCACAGCGGAATCACGGTTGCGATCGTGGATGGCCTGATCGATGAGGCGCTTGTGGCCACCGCAGCGGGTGACGATCTGAGCTCAATGGTAAAGCCTAATTTCACCTGCGGCTCGTCATGCAGCAAAGAAGCGGACGGTTGCGCATAGCTTTATTTCTTAAATACTTTCATGCACCAATTTCGAGAGGAGAAAGATGCCAAATTCCGAACGGGACTTAGTCGTAATCAATGATGCGATTCAAAGCATCCGGTCTGCCGTGCAGAGCGATGGAGGGGATCTGGAGTTGCTTAGTTTTGAGAATGACATCGCTCGTATTCAACTGGGCGGAGCCTGCGCTGGATGCCACATGGCGGGCCAAACGCTGGGCGGAATTCGCAGACATCTGACAGAACAACTCGGCAGGCCTGTTCGCGTCTTTCCGGCATGGAAAGACTAACGGAACAAAGCGAGTTTCACAGATAGCTTGATCTAAAGAACGACGGAGGTATCGGGATGAACGCTCAAGCATTGCCTAAAGTAATCATGAACGATACGACGTTGCGCGATGGCGAGCAGACGGCTGGCGTAGCCTTCACGCTGGACGAGCGTCTACAGATTGCCTCCGCTCTCTCTGCTGCGGGAGTTCCTGAGCTGGAGGTCGGAATTCCAGCGATGGGAGCGCGTGAGCAGGATGAGATTCGCGCAGTCGTAGCGTTGGATCTGCCTGCAAGGCTGATTGCCTGGTGCCGCATGCACAACACGGATCTACAGGCTGCGCTTGCTTGCAATGTCTCGATGGTCAATCTTTCGATCTCTGTCTCCGACCAGCAGATCACGCACAAACTACAGCGCAATCGTGGCTGGGTCTTGCAACAGACAGAGCGACTGATCAAGAGCGCAAGAGAGAGCGGTCTGACGGTTACGCTCGGCGGCGAGGATAGTTCGCGTGCGGATATGAGTTTTCTCTTCGAGCTTCTTGAAGTGGCCGAGAGAGCTGGCGCGACACGCTTTCGCTTTGCCGATACGCTTGGCGTGCTTGATCCATTTGTGACGCTGGAGAAGTTCACCCGTCTGCGTCAGGCCACGGGGATGGAGTTGGAGATCCATGCGCACAACGATCTAGGACTGGCGACGGCAAACTCTTTGGCTGCAGTACGCGGCGGGGCCACGCACGTTAGCACAACGGTCAACGGACTTGGCGAGCGTGCAGGCAACGCTCCGTTGGAAGAGGTTGCGGTTGCAGTACGCATGCTCGAGGCCAGAGAGACGGGCGTGGATGCCAGTTCGCTGCGAACGCTCTCCACGCTGGTGGCCAACGCGTCGGGGCGTTCTATCGCTGTGAATAAGGCGGTAGTTGGCGCGGCGATTTTCTCGCATGAGTCAGGCATTCATGTCAGTGGCTTGTTGCGCGATCCGATGAACTATCAATTTCTTGATCCGGCTGAGTTGGGACGCACGCATCAGATCGTGCTTGGAAAGCACTCGGGAGCTGCGACGGTTCAATGGGCATTCAACGAACTTGGAATCACACTGGATCATGAAGATGCCAGCGAAATTCTTTCTTTCGTTCGCGAGCATTATGTGACCAATAAAGTTCCTCCCTCGCAAGAGGAGTTGTGGCGCTTCCATAGCATGATTAAGAGCCGATGCAAGCTGCTGTCTATCAAGCAAGGTTCTGCACTGAGTCTTGCATCCTGACGCTGTAGTTGTATTTCGAGAGGTCTTGAGCCTCGGAGTTATTCCCATGAAGATTCGATCCGACTTTGTGACCAACAGTAGTTCGGTCAGCTACATTGTGACGCTGAACCTCGCTATGGCGGAGTTCTCTCGGAAGAAAAATAAAAACTTCTGCGATCAGCCCAGCAAGGAACGTATCTATGATCTTTTGGTTGACGATCTGAAGACAAAGGGCAAGGCAATCGAGGTCAATGGTGCCGATGTGGTTGTTGGCACGTACGACTTTGAAAAAAAGACGGACTGTTTGTATGACTCCACAGTTGGCGAAGAAGGCAAGAAAATCGATTTTTCTTCTCTTACAGACGAGCAGGTCTGGGCCTATGTCTATGGAGAGTACTTCGTGAAGGCTCGTCTTGCCGCAGAGTTGAAGGGCTTCGGAGCGGTTCAGGTGCCACGCGACAAGGAGAAGTTTGCGATCAAGGCTGCCGCATTGAATCCATGTGAAGTCTGCGGAAAATGCCAGAAGGGGAAGGTGGCCGACGATGCTCATACGCAGACATAGCAGCGGTTACAACTTCATTGGAGACACGGAGACGGGGGTCACTCTGCGCTGGGGCGCGACGTCCGAGCAGGATCCGGTGCTCGCTCCGTGGCCGGAACTGGCCGACATCTCGATCAGCAACCATTGCTCGAAGAACTGCGACTTCTGCTATCGCGATAGCAAGCCGGATAACTCCTTCATGTCGCTTGCCGACTACGAAAGCGTTCTGGATAGTCTCACCAGTCCGCAATGGGGGAGCGTCTTTCAGGTTGCGCTTGGCGGCGGCGAGCCGTTGGAGCATCCTGAGTTTATCGAGATTATTCAGCGAACCTGGGAGCGCGGCATCGTCGCAAACTTCACTACTAACGGTCGTGGAGTCACGAAGGAACTGGCCGCTGAAATTGCGGGCAAGGTGGGAGCCGTAGCCCTTTCTGCATCCAGCATCGACGATATTCAGCCAGAGCGTGTGAAGATTCTGGTCGATGCGGGCATCAAGACCAATATTCACTACATCCTCGACAGTAATTCGATCGAACAGGCAGCGGAGATATTGGAAGGACGTTACAACTACATGCTGGCAGATGTGAACGCCGTTATATTTCTGACCTTCAAGCCTCGCGGGCGCGGGACGGAGGCTGGTTGCCTGACGCCCGGAGCGGCTCTGGATCGCTTCGTCTCGCGGATTGATTCGACTGCTTGCTGCGCGCACATCGGCTTCGATGCATGCTTCGTTCCTATCCTGATGCGCCAGACAAAGGTGAACGTCGACTATGTGGATTCATGCGAATGCGCCTTCTTCTCCATCTATATCGATGAGCAGAGGAACGTTAAGCCATGCTCATTTGCTACCGGCAACCGCGATAGCTTCAACTTGCAGCAGTATTCAATGGAAGAGATCTGGACGCAGCACTTCTCTGTGTACCGAAAGGGGCTTCTCGACTCTCCATGTTCGGAAGACTGTCAACATTCTTCTTCCTGTCATGGAAAGTGCGCGTACTTTGAGAGCCTTGCGTTCTGCTATCAGTAAGTCGTTATAAAGATCAGGCAGGGAACGGGCGGTGTTGTTGAGAGAATGGGAACAAGACTCCGATTCGACTGTAGAGGTGATAATGCTTGGTGAAATGCAGATGAAGGTCGCTTTTGCAACGAGCAATCGTGAGCGAGTCGATGGAGGTTTCGAGCAAGCCAAAAAGATTGTTGTCTATGAAGTTGGCGTTAGCTGTGCTCGCTCTGTCAGCACTTATACCTTTGGATCTTCGCGTAAGCGTACAACCAAATGTGAGCAGCAAGAGCACGATAATTCATCTTCCACAAAATACAAGATAAGGAGACGGTGTCCTGATCGCTGTAATGAGGAAGAAATTGCTCGGAGAATCGCGACTCTGGGCGGAGTCTCTGTTTTGGTGATTCATAAAGATCTTCAGGCGCACTCGGTCTTAGCGCTCAAACATGCCAATATATATCCGATAAAAGTCGACGACCCTGAATTTATTGGTGTTGTGATTGCTCAGCTTCAAGAGCTAATGAAATCAGATGCTCCGCTATGGCTACGCCGAAATATCGCGCGAGCGGATCAAGAGTCGGTCTAAACACCAGATCAGGCGTCTGATGAGCCTGTTTTGCGAAGGCGATGGATCCGTTTCCCCAGTCGATCCATCCTCAGGTACGCGAGTCATTCTCTCTTCCATGTAAAAATTGACAGGCATCCTTGCGGTACAGTAAAATATGACATAACTTCCTGTGGCGCAGCTTACACTGTACTGCGGAAACGTACATAGGCCGAGGCGCTAAGCCTACAGGCGCCCCGAACGGACGAACTTCACCATTCCTTAGACTTAATGCATTCAGAATGTTCGGGGAGCGGTGTCGCCATATAGAGGCATTACGTCGTGGGAATGATTGACGAATGTGTTGGTCTGAAGTTTAAGCCTTATAGCGATAATGTGCGAACGAAGTTCTATTCATGCTGTCAACGATCTGGGGTTGAGCGGAGCGTAAGGAATGGGAAGCGGTTGTAAAGATAAGTGGACCTGTCTTGCTGGCGAATGCCGAATTCAGGCATGGCCCTCTCTGCATGAGATGAGTCAGGTCATAGCGGAAAGCGCAGACCTCTCCCACACCGTACAGATTCTTCTGCGCATCATGGAGCAGTACATGGGCGTCGTTCGCGGAACGGTGAGCCTGTGTGATCGCCAAGCCGGAACCATTTACATTCATGAGAGCTTCGGTCTGACGGAAGAGCAGGAAGCGCGCGGCATCTATCGCTTCGGCGAAGGCATTACCGGGAAGGTTGTCGAGAGCGGCAAGGCGATGATTGTGCCCCGCATCGGCGATGATAAAGACTTTCTCAATATCACTCGCACACGCACCGCACAGGATAATGACCTATCGTTTCTGTGCGTCCCGATCAAGCGCGGAACCAAGGTTTTGGGAACAATTAGTGCAGAACGCATCTATGACAACGATGTACTGTTGAAGACGGATGCAGAACTGCTGGGAATCGTCGCTGCAATGATGGCGCAGGCGGTGGAGTTGTACCTTGTCGAGAACGTCGAGAAGGTGACTCTGATGAACGAGAATCGACGCTTGCAGAACGCCCTCAAGGATCGCTTTCGCCCGTCGAACATTATTGGCAATTGCAAGGAGATGTACGAGGTCTATGCCCTCATCCAGAAGGTGGCGAACACCAAAACCACGGTTCTGATTCTGGGGGAAAGCGGAGTGGGCAAGGAGTTGGTGACCAACGCGATTCACTACTCTGGACTGGGCGCTGAAGCCCCGCTGATTCAGGTGAACTGTGCTGCCATTCCGGAGAGCCTGATAGAAAGCGAATTGTTCGGTCACGAAAAAGGATCGTTTACGGGAGCCACCAACTTTCGCAAAGGCCGTTTTGAAGAGGCGAATGGAGGAACGATCTTTTTGGACGAAGTCGGCGAGTTGCCTATGCCCGCTCAGGCCAAACTGTTGCGCGTCCTTCAGGAGAAGACGCTGGAACGAGTTGGCGGCAACAAGCCAATCAAGGTAGACATTCGAATTATTGCGGCGACCAATCGCGATCTCTCCGAGATGGTAAAGACCCATGAGTTCCGCGAGGACCTCTACTACCGACTTAATGTCTTTCCCATCACGATTCCTCCGCTGCGCGACCGTGGCAGCGATGCGATTGCGCTGGCAGACCACTTTGTCGCGCACTACGCGAGGGAATGCAACAAAGACGTCAAACGGATCTCGACTCCGGCGTTGAACATGTTGATGAGCTATCACTGGCCGGGCAATGTTCGCGAGTTGGAAAATGTTATTGAGCGAGCGGTGATTCTCTCGGAAGGCGGCGTGATCCATGGCTACGATCTGCCTCCTTCGTTACAGACGCCGGTTTTGTCGGGAACGGTGCAGAAAGGCAGCCTCAGCGCCAGACTGGACGCAATCGAATACGAGATGATTGTGGAGGCACTGAAGGCCCAGGACGGAAATATTGCGGAGGCGGCCCGCGAACTGGGACTTACGCGCCGGATCATCACCTTCCGCATGCAGAAGTACGGGATCAATCCTAAGGACTTTCGCGTCGTTGAAAAAAAGCGTCAATCGTCCTTCGCGTAATCGCGTGGATTTGAACATTTTGAGCAGTTCCGGTAATAAGGTATGTCGTCGTCGAATGGCCGTAAGCAGATTCCTCCGCTTATGCTACGAAATGACAAAGAATCCGGTCTGTAGTCATTCGAGAAGCTCTCCAACTCCCCTCTGACATTTTTCGGAGTATCAGACCATCTATGATGGTCGTTATCGACCGTGCCCTCCTACATGTGACGGGTGATGGAAGGGTGAGCGTTCAGATGCGCTTGTCGTTGACATTTATGTACATGCGAATAATCGTTGCATGTTTAGCGATTTACATAAATGGACGAAATGCCAGATTCGTTGACCTGCGCGTACAAGTGCGAATGGTTTTTGTGCGCGAATACTGGCAGTATTTTCAGAATATTGGGCGCCAGAGAGCTGATTATTTTCGCCTGAAAATATATTGCAGTATATTTTTCTTTCGTATCCGCCACAAAATACAAGGATTATTTGAATATTACGTGCGTCTTCCATTAAAAGGCGCTGGATATACGACGTCACCTTCCTGGTTTGGCCCCTGTCTTGCAATTATCCAAAATGTTCGAGGCATTCAATATCTTGCGACGCAGTTCTCGCTCCCGGAGCAGCAGCGCCGTTTAGGGCAGGCCAGAGGCAATAACCACGATCCCTGCAAGACGGTCAGGGAGCATATCCAGTTTCGAAGGAGGATTCACCATGGCGACACGGAAGATTGCATTTTATGGCAAGGGCGGAATCGGTAAGTCCACAACGCAGCAAAACACAGCCGCAGCAATGTCACACGTTTACGACAAAAAGGTTTTCATTCACGGTTGTGACCCGAAGGCTGATTCAACCCGCTTGATTCTGGGGGGCAAGCCGCAGGACACCGTGATGGATATGCTTCGCGATGAGGGCGAAGAGAATGTGACGATCGAGAAGGTCGTCAAGACTGGATACTCGGGAATTCGTTGTGTGGAGTCGGGTGGACCGGAACCGGGAGTAGGCTGCGCTGGCCGTGGTGTAATCACCGCCATCAATATGATGGAAGAGCTAGGAGCCTACTCCCCGGATCTCGACTTCACCTTCTTCGACGTACTTGGCGATGTGGTCTGCGGCGGTTTCGCAATGCCGATGCGCGAAGGCAAGGCGCAGGAGATCTACATCGTTGCATCGGGCGAGATGATGGCCATGTATGCGGCCAACAATATTGCCCGCGGTCTGTTGAAGTATGCCGATCAGAGCGGTGTTCGTCTGGGTGGAATCATCTGCAACAGCCGCAAGGTGGATGGCGAACTGGATCTGATGCAGGAGTTCACCAGCCGTCTCGGCACCAAGATGATCCACTTTGTTCCGCGCGACAACATGGTGCAAAAGGCGGAGTTCAACAAGAAAAGCGTAATTGAGTATGATGCCGAATGCAATCAGGCTCACGAGTACTCCGAGCTGGCGCGCAAGATCATCGAGAACAAGGATTTTGTGATCCCCACTCCGATGTCGATGGATCAGTTGGAGCAGATGGTCGTCAGCTACGGAATTCCTGACTAAGTCAAATTGCTTGATCCACGCGGGCCTTGCGAGATCGGGCAAAGAATAACTGCTATCGTTCGGGCCGCCTTCAGTACTTGCACCCAAGACTGAGGGCGGCTGCTTATAACTATCACACTCTTCGGTTTCTACAGTCTGGCGCTATGAGCGCGGAGGTAAGACTATGCCAATGAAGCTACTCGATTGCGATGCCGGAATCCCGGAACGCGAGCAGCATGTATACATCAAGGAGGCGGGCGAGGACACCACGAAGTTCCTCCCAATCTCGAACTCCGCCACGATTCCTGGCAGCCTCTCCGAACGCGGATGCGCGTTCTGCGGCGCCAAGCTTGTCATCGGAGGAGTCCTGAAGGACACCATCCAGATGATTCACGGCCCCTTTGGATGCTCCTACGATACGTGGCATACCAAGCGCTATCCCAGCGACAACGACAACTTCCAGTTGAAGTATGCGTGGTCGACAAACGTAAAGGAAAAGAACGTCGTCTTCGGCGCGGAGAAGCTGCTGAAGAAGTCGATTCTTGAAGCCTTCGATGCCATGCCGACCATTAAGCGGATGTTCGTTTACACTACCTGCTCGACCGCACTGATCGGCGACGATCCCAAGGCCGTAGCCAAGGCTGTGATGGCCGAGCGTCCTGATGTGGACATCTTCGTTGTGGAGTGTCCGGGCTTTGCCGGCGTCAGCCAGTCGAAGGGCCATCACGTTCTCAACATGGGTTGGATTCACGAGAAGGTTGGTCAGGTTGAACCGGAGATCACCAGCGAGTACACGATCAACTTTATCGGCGACTACAACATCCAGGGCGACACGGATGTTCTACAGCGGTACTGGCACAAGTTGGGGATTCAGGTTCTAGCCCACTTCACGGGCAATGCAACCTACGACGAGTTGCGCGGAATGCATCGGGCTCAGTTGAACGTGGTGAACTGCGCACGTTCTGCTGGCTACATCGCCAACGAACTTCAGAAGCAGTACGGCATTCCACGGTTGGATATCGACTCGTGGGGCTTCAGCTACATGGCCTCGGGCCTGCGCAAGGTGGGTGACTTTTTCGGCATTCAGGACAAGGTGGAAGCTCTGATTGCGGAAGAAGAAGCCAAGTGGAAGCCGCAGATGGAGTGGTACAAGGAACGCCTACAGGGGAAGAAGATGGCGATCTGGACCGGTGGGCCTCGCCTGTGGCACTGGACGCGCGCGGTGGAAGATGATCTCGGGGTACAGGTCGTAGCCATGGCGTCGAAGTTCGGTCATCAGGAGGACTTCGAGAAGGTGATCGCTCGCGGTCGCGAGGGCACGGTGTACATCGACGATGGCAACGAGCTGGAGTTCTTCGAGGTCATCGACATGGTCAAGCCCGACGTGATCTTTACTGGTCCGCGTGTCGGCGAACTGGTCAAGAAGCTGCATATTCCGTATGTCAACGGACATGCGTATCACAACGGACCGTACATGGGCTTTGAGGGCTTCGTGAATCTGGCGCGTGATATGTACAACGCGGTCAACTCGCCGCTGTGGGCTCTTGCAGGTCAAAACATTCAAGGGGAGGTGCTGTAATGGCGACGAAGGCGGACGAGCTCGTAGCATTTATTCAGGAGCGCTGCTTGTGGCAGTTTGCATCACGCGCCCACGACAGGGACGAGAACATCAATGGTGTTCTCTCCCTTCTGGGAGTCATTCTGACCGGGGGCTCGCCCAAGCTGGAGACTCCCATGCAGCGCCTGCACTTTGCCAATGCAAATCTTCTTGCTAAAGAGGTAAAGGTGGCGTTTCCCTGGCTGGTAGAGATTCCCAAAGAAGATATGCAAGGAGTCCTGTCAGGAGCCATTGCGCGAATTCATGAGCTGACAGTAGAAAAGTCACTCAACGGGGAACTGAACCAGCCTGGCTACTAATGCGGAAGTATTCGCACAACGCAATTTATGTACCGATAAGATGAGGAGGCGTCTATGGGATGCTCAGTGATTCAAAAGGAACGATCCGGAATTATTAATCCGATATTTAATTGCCAACCCGCTGGCGCCCAGTATGCAGGCATTGGAGTCAAGGACTGCATTCCTCTGGTGCATGGCGGTCAGGGATGCAGCATGTTTGTCCGGCTGCTGTTTGCGCAGCACTTCAAGGAGAACTTCGACATTGCGTCTTCTTCGCTCCACGAGGAAGCGGCCGTGTTCGGCGGCATCAAGCGGCTTGATCTTGGCATCGCAACAATGGTCGAGCGCTATCCTGATCTGCGCGTTATTCCGATCATTACCACCTGTTCGACCGAGACGATTGGCGACGATATCGAAGGCGCCATTCGTAAGGCTCAGCGAACACTGAAGGCCAAGTATCCAGACCGTGTCGTTCATCTGGTTCCGGTTCACACGCCGAGCTATACGGGGAGCGCAGTCAGTGGATACAACGTTGCGATTCAGTCGTTGATTACCACGATTGCGAAGAAGACCGAACCGAACGGCAAACTCAACGTCTTCACTGGCTGGGTGAATCCGGGCGACATCACCGAGTTGAAGCACTACCTCAGCGAGATGGGGGTTGATTCGACGGTTCTGCTTGACATCGAATCGTTCGATTCTCCCATGATGCCGAACAAGGACTCGTTCACCTCTGGAAATACTACGGTTGAGGACATCGAGAGTACCGCCAATGCAACGGCTTCGATTGCACTGAGCCGTTACGAAGGCTACAGCGCGGCGCAGGTTCTGGAGAAGAAGTTCGACGTTCCAGCGGTCATTACGCCAACGCCGATCGGCATTCGCAACACCGACATCATGCTGCAGCAGATTCAGCAGATCACGGGAAAGCAGATTCCAGAGTCTCTGGTTCGCGAGCGTGGCATTGCTCTCGACGCACTCGCCGATCTTGCGCACATGTTCTTCGCCGATAAGAAGGTGGCGATTT
Source organism: Acidobacteriaceae bacterium (assembly GCA_031296325.1). Lineage (GTDB taxonomy): Bacteria > Acidobacteriota > Terriglobia > Terriglobales > Acidobacteriaceae > Edaphobacter. The sequence goes on from JARLFY010000068.1 coordinate 16,640, forward strand.
ATGGCAATCCTGACCTGGTAATTGCGTTGGCGGAGTTCTGCCGCGAGGTTGAACTGAAGCCTGTGCTTCTTCTGCTCGGCGACGAGAACGGCGGCTATGCCAAGGATCCGCGCATCCTGCAATTGCAGGAGTCCGTGGATTACGACATGGAGATCGTCTGCAACGCCGATCTCTGGGAACTGGAGAGCCGCATCAAGGAGAAGAAGATCGATCTTGATCTCATCCTGGGTCACTCCAAGGGCCGCTACATCGCGATCGACGCGAATATTCCGATGGTTCGCGTCGGCTTCCCAACCTTTGACCGCGCAGGCATCTATCGCAATCCGGTCATGGGCTACAAGGGAGCGATGTGGCTGGGTGAGACCATCGCAAATACTCTGTTCGCGCACATGGAGTTCAACAAAGATCGCGAATGGCTGCTCAACACCTGGTAGTAGAAATAAATTGGGAGTCTCATTTGCAGGACAGCCGGGCAAAGGCTGTCCTGCCTCCCCTTATTTTTTCTGGATCGATCTGAGGAGCCAGCACGACGACATCGCAAGCAGCGTAGTTGCGCAATCGTAAGCAGGTAGTTGTAACAGGAGACGCCCATGTCAGACTCCGAGACGGTTGTGGCCGCAGCCACACCAAGCATCGCCGATAGCATCGTGTTTCATGGCTCCCTCAGCGAACTTTATCGCTTGGCGAAGGCAGGCAAGATCCCGACTTCGCTACAGGGAAGCCATACGCGTCCCTGCAAGTTCTGGACTGCGTCGAAGATTCTGAGTGGAATACGAAACTCCATTCTGCTGACACATGGGCCGAGCGGTTGCGCCTTTGGCGTAAAGCAAGCCTATAAGCTGACGAATAGTCGAAACAGCGCTGCGCCCTATGAGCCGGTTGTTAGCACCAATCTCAAGCAGACTCAGATCGTCTACGGCGGAGAGCGCGAGCTTAAGGCTGCAATTCTTGAAGTCGATAAAAAGTACAAGCCGTCCATCATCTTTGTCGCAACTAGCTGCGCTACCGGAATCATCGGGGACAATGTCGATGCGGTGACATCACAAATAGCCTCTCAGATTAATGCGCAGATTCTGCCCGTTCACTGTGAGGGGTTTGCGGGGGAGTATCGCAGCGGCTTCGACCTCGTCTTTCGCGAGATTACCAAGCTGATGGACGCGCCTACCGCAGAGAGTAAAGCTGCGCTCTCTGAATATGTAAATATTGTTGGCGCAAAGATGGGTCCCGAACGAACCGAGATCGACACGGACGTAAAAGAGTTGGTGCGTTTGATCGAAGGTATCGGAGGCAAAGTCCACTCTGTAATCGCGGGCAACTGCTCCCTTGATGAGTTACGCCGCGCACCCAGTGTCGCGGTGAATTGCGCGCTCTGCCTGGACCTTGGCTATGCCATCGGCTCGGCGATGCAGGATGCCTTTGGTACGCCGCTTAATTCCACGATTCTTCCTTACGGAATTGCAGCTACTGAGCGATGGATTCTGGGTGCGGCAAAGTACATCGGCAAAACAGCCGAGGCCAAGGCGCTGATGGAGAGCGAGTACGCCGCGATCAAGGAGGAGTACGAACAAGTACTCAGCCACCTGGAAGGTAAGACTGCGATCGTTGAGGGCCATGACGCGATCAAGTCGCTCTCCATCGCACACATGTTGGAGCGTGATTTCAAGATGCGCGCCATCGTCTACAACTTCCACCCATGGAGCGCCGAGGCGCGCGAGACCAGCATCGATTACCTGCTGGAGACTGGTCTCGATCCAGAGATTCTTATCACCAAGGGTACGCTGGCGTTGGGCAAATACGAATCGATGCAGCAGACCGAGGACGAGTTGCTGGAGTTTCTCGGCAGCCTCAACCCACGCGAGACGGTCTACTTCGGATCGTCGCTGAGCTTCCCAAACATCCCACTTGTTGACCTCAATGCGATTCTCAATCGCCCAAGGTTCGGTTATCGCGGCGCGTTGAAGGTAGCCAAGTGCATCAAGACTGCACTGGACTATGGCTTTCGTCCGCGCAGCGCGATGAGCAAGCGAATCGTCTTCCCCCAAAACTCCGGCCTGGTCTCCGTTCAATCCTTGACCGGAAAACTAGCGCAGGACATGCCAGACTGCACGATGTATGCCGGGCAGAGAAGGAAGGGACAATGCATGATGAGCTAGAGTTTGAGAACTGCTCGCACTCCCACGATCCGGTTGTTGGCTGTGCTCTGGAGGGCGTCAGCAATATCATCGCGGGCATTCGCGACATCAGCATCGTTCTGCATTCTCCGCAGGGCTGCGCCTCTACTGTTGCCCTTGGCTACGACAATCACGAGACCGACTTCACTCAACGCAAAGTGGCCTGTACTCGACTCTTCGAGACGGACATCATTATGGGTGCTTCGGAAAAGCTGCGCGATTTAATTCTCAAGGCGGATGCAACCTTCAAGACCAAGGTGATGTTTGTCGTTGGCACCTGCTCGGCCGACATCATCGGCGAGGACATTGAAGGCATGTGTCGAAGCTTGCAGCCCAAGGTTGGCGCGCAGTTGATCCCTGTACACTCTGGCGGTTTTCGCGGAGATCTGTACGCCGGAATGGATCTAGGGCTCAGCACGCTGCTAACCTTTGTCCGTCCGCTGGATGGTCCTAAACTAACGCGCAGCGTCAATCTGATCGCACCGCAGGCAAGCCTCAATCCTACGTGGTGGGCCGATCTGAAGTGGGCCAAGGGCGTGCTTAGCGCGATGGGTGTGGAGACGCACTGCGTCTTTCCCAGTACGACTTCGATTGAAGAGATCTCGCTTGCCTCTGCGGCTACGGCGAATATATTTCTTACGCATGATATGGGCTATAACTTCTCGCGCGATATGGAGAAAAAGCACGGAGTGCCGACCATACTGCGCGATCTTCCTCTGCCCATCGGTCTGAAAAATACCTCCAACTGGCTTCGCGCTTTAGGCGAATATTTTGACGCAAGCGACGTAGCGGAGCAACTAATCGAGAGTGGAGAGACGTTAGTTACTGACATTCTTCGTCGTCGCGGACTAATGCTTATCCCTCGCTATCGCAACGCAAAGGTCGCCATCTCGGCTGACGCGTCCATGACCATCGGCCTGGTGCGAATGCTCTTTGAAGAGTTGGAGATGATCCCCGATCTGCTTCTGGTTCGTTCCAGTTCGGAACAGGCAAAGACTTTACTGGAAGCCGAACTCAATCGTCTCGGAATCTCGCCTCGCGTAGCCTTTGGCGTGGACGGCTACAAAGTCAAGCAATCGCTCGCGGCGATGGAGTTGGATGCGATCTTCGGTTCTGCGTGGGAGAAGTACATCGCAGAAGAGTTAGGCACTAAGCTAGCCTTCGATCTCTTTCAGCCGACCAATCGCACTTGCTACCGCGACAGCGCTTACTTTGGCTATGAAGGCATGATCAACATGCTTGAGATTATCGCCAACGACTGGGAGGCGGCCCTGCGCTCCAAGGAGATTCGCTGGGAGCAGTATCAGGAATAAACAATTCTTCGTAATTAATTACTCAACGCATATTTAATATTCAGGAGGCAGCCGTGTTCAAGGACAGTCGAGTCAAGATAGCATTTGCCACCGGCAATGGGACGCATGTTGATGTTGGTTTTGAGCAGGCAACTCAGATTGCCACCTACGAGATCTCCCTGACTGAGGCGCACGAGTTGAGGCTTATGACCTATCGCGCCGCCACCGAGCAGGCGACTGCGCTGGAAGGCGGCCCCGGGAAGCGGGGTGGCTGCGGTGGAGGAGGCAAAGGCAAGGGCGGTGGTGGTGGATGCGGCGGCGGCAAGGGTAAGAAAGCCGGAGGGTGCGCCGACGCCAAGCCGGAGGATGAGGTCAACAAGCAAGACATCATCGAAAAGGTCGCAAGCCTGGATGACGTCTCAGTTCTCTTTATCAACAAGACATTGAACGCATATTCCGTCATCGAACTTGGCCAGTCCCGAGTCTTCTCGATCAAGGTAGACGGAACCAAGGAGATTGCCGAGATTATCTCTCGTATACAAGAGATGCTCGCCGGCGAACCTCCTCTCTGGTTACGGCGACACTTGATTGGCGCTGAGGTAGCGGTTGAGCAGTAACTGACACCTTTTATTGCATACGATATGCAAGCGCTGACTGCGGAGTATCTGGACAAAGCAAGCTGGTATGCCTGATTGTGCGTCGCTTTTGGAAGGGGATGGCGACAATCCATAGGCCTTTCCGGCAATCGGGCGGGGAATAGCGATGCCCCAGTCGCGTGAATTCCTGCGGCTTCACGAAAGAGCGATGAGAGCCCAATAGCCACAAGCGGACGATGCCGGAAGATGTGGGTTTCGGCAGTTTGTAGCAGAATAGAGGGATGGATGGGGTGCGGATCGACAAGTGGCTGTGGGCGGCGCGGTTCTTCAAGACGCGCGAGTTGGCCTCGAAGGCCTGCGAGATGAGCCGCGTCGACTCCAACGGCCTGCGCGCCAAGCCCGCCCGCGAGGTGCGCGTGGGAGACATGCTGGGGATCAAGAACGAGGGTGGCGATTGGGAGGTCGAGGTCGTCGCGCTCAGCCAGCAGCGCGGCTCGGCCGCCATCGCGCAGACGCTCTACCGCGAGACCGAGGCCAGCGTCGAGCAGCGCCGCAAGGCCGCCGAAGAGCGTCGCCTGCTCGGCCCTATGGCAGGAGCGCCATCGCAAGGCCGCCCCACCAAACGCGACCGCCGCCTGATCCACAGCTTCAGCGGCAAACGATGAAAGCGAAATCCTCTGCTGCGCTGCGGAACGACAGAATATCGTACTGTGAAATGACAAACGAGGCGATCACTGCGGCGTGAGGGTTTGTAGCAGGGCGCGGGTTTCGGCTAGGACGTCTTCGGCTTTGGCGGAGGTTAGGGGCCAGCGGAGGACGCCTTGCGGGGTGAACTGCGCGCCGCGTTTGGCGTTGCGGCTGACCAGGCGCATGATGGCCGCGGGATCAACGTGGGCGTGAGACGGCGAGAGGCTTCCGCCCTGCGATGCGGCTTGCTGCGAGGTGTCGGCGGCGGAGGCGGCGAAGCGGATGTGCAGCATCTCTACAAAGACCTTGGGGGCGGGCTTGGGCGGCTGGGCGCGGCGCGAGTTGGCGTACCCGCCGCTGGCGCTGGCGTAACTGCCGGAG
>JARLFY010000017.1 GCA_031296325.1 Acidobacteriaceae bacterium
GCAAGGGCGATGCCGCCGAGATGGCCATCTTCGAGCTGCTCGGAGCCGAGCAGGAGTTGGACGAGAAGCGCCAGAAGCGCGACGAAGCCCGCGCCAAGAAGCGGGAAGAGATCGCCAAGCAGATGGAAGAGCAGACCCCCGCTGAAGCACCCGAGGCAAGCTCCGAACCCAACCCCGAAGCATAGTTCTCAAGCCGCAGATTCAACCAAAGTGCCCAGCCCTCGATCTTCGAGAGTTGGGTACTTTTATTGCGTCAGAAAGAATTTTCACCAGAGCTTTTTCTGAACCGCTATAGCCCAACATGTTTGTCATTCCGTCGCGAAGCAGAGGAATCTGCTTTTGCTCCCTGCGCGATGGTCTACCCCATGAGAGCATTTCCCCAAAGGGGTAGACCATCGCAGCGCAAACAGAATGCGGGGATTCTTCGCTACGCTCAGGATGACAATTCTCATGCATCAATAAGCAATATTGAAAATGTTGCTACAGCAGCCATAGGCTCAGGTGGAAGGTCGCCCACGCGGCGGTGTAGGCGATGGTACTCATGTAGACGAGTTGAAAGAGCGGCCAGCGCCAACTATTGGTCTCGCGCCGCACCGTCGCCAGCGTTGAGGTGCATTGCATCGCCAGCGCGAAGAAGACCAGCAGGGAGAGCGCACCGGCAAGGCCAATCGAGCCGCGCAGAGCTACGCCGATCTGCGGCGTACGATAGAGCGTTCCCAGTGTGCTGACCACCGTCTCGCGCGCGGCGAAGGCCGTCAGCAACGCCACCCCGACGTTGCGGTCGAGTCCCAGAGGACGCAGCACTGGCTCAATTGCGTTGCCGACCGAGCCGAGATAGCTATCGCCGATTGTGCTGAGGTGGCCGTGATGCACCGGGAAGTTGGCCAGAATCCAGACCACAAGGCTGGTCAGCAGAATCACCGTGCCGACTTGCTTGACGAAGATTCGCGCACGATCCAGCAGGTTGATCCCCAGCGAGTGCCACAGCGGCATGCGATACTCCGGCAGTTCGATGGCAAAGGATGAGTCGTCCTTGCGCAACAGCGACATGTGCAGCAGACGCGAGGTGATCAGCGCCGCAACCATTCCCAATCCGTAGAGTCCCATCATGGCGCAGGCGCGCAGCCCGAGGAACTCGCCGAGAACCGGACGATCGGGGATAAACGCGGCGATAATCATGGTATAGAGCGGCAGTCGCGCCGAGCAGGTCATGAAGGGAGCGACCAGAATCGTGGTCAGCCGGTCGCGCCGCGAGGCGATGGTGCGCGTCGCCATGATCGCCGGAACCGCGCAGGCGTAGGCCGAGAGCAGTGGCAGAAACGATCGACCGCTCAGCCCGAAGCGAACCATCGTGCGGTCGGCAATGACCGCCGCGCGAGCCATGTACCCTGTATCCTCCAGCAGCGCGATGACGAAAAACAGCAGCAAAATCTGCGGAAGATAGGTCAGCACCGAGACGACTCCCGCCCACATCCCGTCGATCACCAGCGAGTGCATTACGCTGCCGTGGATGTATGCGCCGAACCAGACGCCCAGCTTTGTCAGTCCATCCTGAAAGAGGTCGCTCGCGGGAGCCGCCACGTGAAAGATCGTCTGAAAGACCGCCAGCGTGACGATGAAGAACATCGCCGGGCCAAAGATCCGATGCAGCGCAACCTGATCGATTCGCCGCGACCAGATCGACGGCAGTGGCCTGCGATACAGCCCCTCATTCTCAATCTCCGACTTGCTGCGCGGGCATCCGACATGGCGGTGCGCCACATGCGCCTGCATCACCGGCAACAGATGCTTCTTTCCCAGCGGCGTCTTCGCACCGATAAATCGCTGGATCGCCTCCATTCCGCTGCCTGTTCCCGCGCTGACCATTACCACCGGAGAGTTCAGCGTCTGGGCCAGCGAGAGCGGATCGAGATAGCCCTGTCGCGCCGCTAGCAGGTCGACCATATTTACCACCACCAGCGTCGGCAACTCGTGCGAAAGCACCTGACGGGCCAGAGCCATCTGGCGATGCAACTGAGTTGCGTCCAGAATCAGCAGGACGGCCTCGGGCCTGGGCTGGCCCTCAATCTCTCCGCGCAGAGCGCGCACGGCAACGCACTGATCTTCTGAAGAGTGGGACGACTCATCGCCTTCGAGACTCCATACACCGGGCAGATCGATCAGCTTGGTGTGCGTACCCTTGATCTGTCCTTCATGCTGCTCCACCGTCACACCAGAGTAGTTTCCCACCTTCTGGCGCAAACCAGTCAAACGATTGAAAATGGTAGACTTGCCAACATTTGGCGGACCGATAATCGCAACCGTGCGATAGATTCCCACTCAACCTTCCATTCTGACGGAGATCATGGCAGCCGCCTCCTGCCGCAACGCCACGTCCGCATCATCCACCCGATAGATCGACAGCGAACCACCCGATACGCGTCGAATCATCTCCACATGCGCCCCCGGACAGAAGCCCATACATTGCAGATAACACAGGTGTGGATTCTCCTCCATCTTGGCGATCAGTGCGTGATCGCCGGCTGCGAGTTCGGAGAGTTGAATCGTATCTTGCGTCATTGTTCGTCAATCCTCTCAGTACGCTGAAAATACTGAATTAACGTCCATGCCAATTATATATAGGACTAATCCAGTCGTCAATCTGGTGAAGTCTGAGGCGGATCACGGCAATACCAACATGCTTGTTTTCAACGTGGTTGTCTGCTGAGAACATCTATTTACGACATGCCTCGGAGCGCAAGGCGTAGGCGACGAGCGTCTCGCCGTGCAGACTGTGTGCTTCATTGAAGGCCTGATTGCTGGCGGACTCCTGATCGGGGATCGTTGGGTCGAGCGCGGCGGCGGCGATCTCCTCGGTGCTGGCATGGATGAAGCACAACTCGCAGGTGGCCAGATTATCCTCTTCGGTGCGCATTGGCGGGCCAAACGTCCGGCATAGGACGGGGCGCGACTCATACAGATCACAGGTTCCGAGGTCAAGGTCGAGTACGGGGCAAGGCTCGTCGTTGGCATACTCCTCGAAGAGGATTGCGGTCTCGTAGTCTCCGCCGAGAACTCCGGTGGCGAGGTCTCCGGGAAACCACGGGTCAAGCCGAGCTAAGGATGCGGCGACTCGGGCGTGAACGCGCTTTGCACGCTGCGGATCGGCCTGATCGAGGGCGGCGAGACCGGCGCGAAGACGGGCCGCGTCCTCGTGCGCGATAGGGAAGACTCCGACGCAGCATTGCGAGCATCCGGGTCTACAGGCTAGATTCTGCCCGCCGCGCTGGTAGGCATCGGCAACAGCAGCATCGACGATCTGGATGAGTTTGTCGGGAAGTTCTCTGGCTACAGCGGGGCGGTTGCATTGGTCGTTCTTCATCTTGCCCCCCTCTTGGGGATAAGTTCTTATTATTCTGGTGCTTGCCGGATAGATGATGCGCTGGAGTCTTGATTATGAATGATTTGTCTGCAAAATATTCATAATAAACAGCTTGTCCTGAATAATAGCTTTGTTCATTCTGTTGTATCTCTACTGCTTTAATTGTAGCGGATTGGGCATAACTACTCTGTCATGTATTTTCTATTTGTAAGTGGCTTATTTTGTGCTTGATATGTGGTGATTGCGGGATTTGTAGAGTTGACAGCGTTGGTGCTATGGAAAAACATCTGTCGAATATATGGCTCGGGTGGATCAACACTTGTGCGAAGGCTATAGGTTGGGCCTTCAGCCCTCGGTGTTGTGCTGTACGTTTACCTAAGCCTTCGGCCTAAGCCGTATCGATATATAGCTCTTTTGTGATTGCAGTTGTGCTTGCTGTTTGTCATTCCTCAGCCTTTTGTTTGTCATTCCGCAGCGTAGCGGAGGAATCTGCTTTTCGCTCGCACCACGAAAATCTATCCCCTTGGGGGGAAATACTATAAAGACAACGGCAAAGACAACCGCAACGGCAAAAGCAGATTCCTCCGCTAC
>JARLFY010000018.1 GCA_031296325.1 Acidobacteriaceae bacterium
GCCGTTCCTGCGCCCGGAGCTGTGCTGGAGGTCGTCCAGCTAAACGTTCCCGCCGGGGTCGACGTTCCGCCGCTCAGGGTTGAGGACGTCAGCGTCTGCCCGTAGGTGATGCCAGTCGCGGTCGGCCAAGTGATTGGAGACGGAGTCGCCTTCGCTACCGTTACGTTCGCGCTGCCGATGACCGTGCTGTAATCCGTCGTGTCGGACGGGGTAAACGTCACACTCTGCGCTGCAGTTCCTGCGCCAGGAGCTGTGCTGGAGGTCGTCCAGCTAAACGTTCCCGCTGGGGTCGACGTTCCGCCGCTCAGGGTTGAGGACGTCAGCGTCTGCCCGTAGGTGATGCCAGTCGCGGTCGGCCATGTGATTGGAGACGGAGTCGCCTTCGCCACCGTTACGTTCGCACTGCCGATGACTGTGCTGTAATCCGTTGTATCGGACGGGGTAAACGTCACACTCTGCGCTGCAGTTCCAGTCCCCGGTTCCGTCGAGGGGGTTGTCCAAGTGAAGGTTCCGTTCGAGGATCCACCGCTCAGCGTCGAAGAGGCCAAGGCTTGTCCATAGGTGATGCTGCTGGCGGTTGGCCAAGTCACGACCGGTGTCGCCTGGTTCACGATCAGCGTGACGCTGGCCGTCCCCGTCCCCGTATAGGTCGATGTATAGGACGCGCTCGGAGTATAGGTTACGTTCAACGTATTCGAGCCAGCGGAGAGTACCGTTCCCGACACGGGGCTGTAGACATAGGTTCCGACGGCATTGGCTGTGGTGTTGCCTCCGGCGTTGCCCACGGCATTCAACTGCGTGCTGCTCAAAGCCGTGCCATAGGTGATGGCAGCCGGGGTGGCCCAGGTAGCGGCGGCATGTTCGTCGGCGGTGACGTTAAGCGACCCGGTTTGCGCACTGGAGAATGTTGAGCTGGAAACAGTTGCCCCAACCGTCTCGCTCGCAGTCGTGGCTCCTGCCGTGGCGTTAGCCGAGACGCTCGTCGTAACCGTAAACGCATAGTTGGCGCTGGTGGCAATTCCGGTGGTCTGCGTGCAGGTCAGCGTACTCACCGAGCAGCTCCAGCCGCCGGTTGAATCCGTCTCTGTAATGGCGGTGGCCGTCAGCGCCGAGGGTAGCGTAATGGCCAGAGTGATGGGCAAGTCCGGAGTAGCGTTGAGCGCGGTGCTGCCATTGGCCAAACCAACCGTGATGGAATCAGCACTATCGCCCTCGTTGAAGGTTGTCGGGCTGCTGCCCAGAGTAATAGTCATCGAGGGAACCACCACCGGAGTCACGGCGTTGGAGAGGTCGAAGAGCGCGTATTCCAGCATCTTCTCCTGCGCCACCTGACTGTCCCCAGCCAGGGTCGGGCACTCAGCGGGGAATATTTCGCCCCCCACGTTGGAGACATTTTCCACATGATAATCGTTGAACATCACCCGACCGTACTGCGAGGCTTCAGCGGCGCCAACCGGCGTATTGAAGCTCATCTGCATGATTGGAGTACCGGTGTAGTTGCTTCCGGTCTCCTGATTCAGGGTCAGCCAGGTCTGGGTTGGCGGAGTTACGGATGCCACATCGATGCGCAAGGTGCTGATCTCAACCTGTCCATCGGTGCCAGTATCTGCCGTTCCCAGTGTTCCATTAGCCGCGTATCCGCTTTCGTAGAGCCAGTCGGAGAGCGTTGTGCCGCCGGTGAAGCTGGTATTGAGGGTACCAATTCCATAGCCAGTACCGCTGGATCCAAGGGTGCCGCCCGATGCAGAAGGAGTGCTCAAGGAACTCCAGGTAGCCGCCCCCGAGAAGCTCGCTCCCGAGTGCGTTTCTGAGGATTTCAGCCAGACATCACTATAGTGGGTAGCAAAGACTCGCCCGCCTGCGCTCGTATAATCGAGTATTTTGTCGATATTTGCTGTTGATTCCGTTAAGCTTGAATCTCCCTGACAGGGAAATATCAACATGTCGTAGCTATTCAGGGCCGTAGCACTCGTTCCCCCGATGAGCGCGGTTTCCAACGGAGTCGACGCACTGATGACCGCTCCAGGTTTTCCATCGCCCTGATAGAAGTGGACGCGACCGCCCGTAGACCCGGTACAGCCGCTGGGGACGTGGCCCGCGTCGTCTGTGAACTCGCAATCGTTGAGACCCAGACCGTAGTTCGCGCTGCGCAAGACGCACTCCTCGGCATCGGCGGATCCGGTGGAGATGGCGATCAAGGGAATGTTCCCCTGAGCCGCCGTGAGCGTACTGGTCGGCTGCGGATTCACATAGCCCGAGTTGTGACTGGACGGCATCTCCAGAACAATGCCCGTGATGGCCGTGGTGCCGACATTCTCGGTAAACTCGCTGACCCACTTGCCCGCCTGGATGACCAGCGTGTAGTTGGTGCTTACCGGCACATTGCTCAGCGTAAAGGTTCCATCCACCGCAGTGTAGGTATAGGAATAGACGCCACTCCCCGATACCACCACGGTCGGCAGCGAACTCGCCGCCGTAAGGCATCCCGTCGCCGCCGTTCCCGGACACGTCGCCCCCGAAGCCGGAACCGTTACTGTCCCCGTCGTCACATAGACCAGCACATTGGGCAGCACGTTCGTTCCATTGGGCATATAGACCTTGCCGCTGATGGTGGTGGTCGCCGCAAAGGCCTGCGCACTGAACAACGCCAGCGCCAGCAGCACCGCCGCTCGCCCTGCGCCAAGAGGCCTGAATATGTTTTTAAAAGAGCCAAAAGCAGTGGAAATGGAGGCAATCAACGTACGAGCACAGCTTTTCAAATCTGCCATGGTGGGGGTAAAACTCCTAACTTAGTCTCTGAATACGGCTCTGCTTTGAAAGCAGTAAGGCTCTACTCGTGACGCAAGTGAATAAAAACGTTTTGCTTCCGTTACCTGCGGCAAAACACATCTCGCCTGAAGCTTGCGACCTGCAAGCATCTAATAACAAGTTTGTTACAAATCAACTTTGCCTGTTTTCGACTATTTATACAGAAGGCTAGCCCCGAGTGGTTTCGGAGTTTGCAATGATGTTTGGCAAGAATCTCCTAAAAGGTAACACAGATGGTTCATTTTCAAAGAGTTAATTTTCTGTTATGACGTTACTCAACGAGTAACGTTTCGAGGACCGTAAATTCTGATTCGGAAACAAGCTTGAAATCAATAATTCACTCCGGAAGATTGCGCATGATTTGTATGTTGCTGATTATAAATAAACTAAAGCCCGTATCCGAGAGACTTCCGGATCAGCCTCAACGCGCTTTGCTCCGCTATTGATCTTTCTACGGCTATCTATTCCGCTCGAAAATTTTCCACAATCACGCTGAAATCGTTCACAACGCTATCTATATATGTAATCCGCTAACCATATGCTGAACAGCCTTCGGCTTGAACGCCTTGCTATTTGCCGATGCAGAAGCGGGAGAAGATCTGGCTGAGGACGTCTTCGCTGGTGGTCGCACCGGTCAGGGCGTCGAGTCCGCGCAGGGATTCGTAGAGATCCAGCAGCAGCATCTCGTGCGGAGTCCGCGCCGCCACAGCCGCCTGCGCCGCATCGAGGCCGCGCAACGCCTGTTCCACCGCTTGATGCTGGCGCAGATTGGTCAACATTCCCGCCTCGCGCAGCCCTCCGTCGGCTCCCGCAACAGCGCTCACAATCGCCGCTCGCAACGCGGAGATTCCTTCGCCAGTCAGCGCAGAGGTTGAGATTTCTCGCGGAGTTTTCTCCGCAGCATCGGGCACGAGGACCGCAAACCCTGCGTCTGCAACCGGAGAATCGCCGCCTGCGGAAACTCCCGCCGCAGCCAGATCGCTCTTGTTCCACGCCAGCAGCAGGCTACTCCCGACAGCACTGCCATTTTCTCCAGCCGCAGACTCCAGAACTGCGCGATCCTCTTCGCGTAGGCCGGTCGTTGCGTCGACGACCAACAGCACCACGTCGGCCTCGGCCATCGCCTCGCGCGATCGCGCAATGCCCAGCCGCTCAGCCTCATCGACCCCGGCGTGATCGCGCAACCCCGCCGTGTCGATCAGCTCGACCGGAATGCCCTCGATTGCCACGCGCTCGGCCACGGTGTCTCGCGTCGTCCCCGGAGCGGCGGTCACGATGGCTCGCTCGCGCTCCACCAACCGATTGAACAGGCTGGACTTACCTGCATTGGGCCGACCCACGATCGCCAGACGGAAGCCCTCGCGCACGATGCGTCCGTAGGCGAAGCTGCGCTCCAACTCCGCCAGCGGCTGGCGAATCGTCGCAATCTGAGCGGCGATCTGGGCTGACGCCATCACGTCGATGTCATCCTCGGCGAAGTCGATTCCGGCCTCCATCGCCGCGATCAGCCCGACCAGTTCCGCCTTGACCGGAGCGACCGTCTTGGCCAGCGAGCCGCCCAACTGCCGCGCCGCCACTCGCGCCTGCTCCAGCGTGGACGAGCCAATCAGGTCGTTGACCGCCTCGGCCTGCGTCAGGTCGAGGCGCCCAGCCAGAAACGCCCGCTGGGTAAACTCTCCCGGCTCGGCCAGGCGCGCCCCCTGCGCGCAACACTGGCGCACGATGTACTCCAGCAGAACCGGCGATCCATGCGCCGCAATCTCGACGACATCCTCGCCAGTGTAGGAGTTTGGCGCAGCAAAAAACGTCGCCACAGCCTCGTCGAGCGTCTCTCCGCTGGCCGCATCGATCACCTCGCCGAAGCGTGCTCGTCCCGCCGCAAGCTCATGGCGCAGACGCAGCAGCGGCGCAGAGATCTCCCGCGCCCGCTCGCCCGACAGACGCACCACGCCGATTCCACCGCGCCCCACCGCGGTCGAGATCGCCACAATCGTCTCCTGCTCTATCCCATTCATCTCGGCTCTAGTTCAGAAACATCGTTCGGTAAAGCGCGTCCCGCTGAACGGGCTGGAAGCCGGCGTCGCGGATGATGCGGCGCAGGTCTTCTTCGCTGGCGCTGCTCTCGTCTGGCGTTACAGAACCCGCGTCGTTGGCCCCAAAGCGCAGTCCCATCTGCAAAACCTTGAGACTCTGCGTCGTGGCGCCAGCCTGAATGTTCGCGATGTTGTCGAGGAAGATGCGCGCGATGGCCAGCGTCTTCAACTGCTCGACCGCAGTCGGCTCGGCGTTCGGCCGCTTGCACGAGGGAAGGCTCTGCGCAACGAAGGCCGTGAAGCCGTTGGTCTTCTGCTGCAATTGCCGCACTGCTGCGAGAAGATCCACGCGCTGCTCGATCGAGTTCTCCGCGCCGCAAGACATTGTCGCAACGGTCTGCATTCCCAGACTATGCGCCGCAGCGTGTACCTCGATCCACTCATCCAGGCTGCACTGCTCGCGATCGCCTACGATGGAACTCAGCCCAGCATCGCGCAGCCGTGCGATAGTCTCTTGCAGCCCCAACCCGCAGCTCGCGGCCAGCGCCACAATCTCCGTCGCCGACAGACTCTCGACCCAGAGCGAGGGAAAGCGTTGCCGAACGCCGCCGAAGACTCGCTCCAGCCACTCGATGCCGCGCGCACTCAACCCGCCGCTAAGCAGACGAACTCCCGTGCTGCCCATCTCGACCGAGGCGCGAATCTCTTCGCAGAGCCGGTCGAGCGAGGCGCCGTCCGCCTGTGTGTCTGCGAGAGGGACCTCGCGCAGCAGCGCGTAGCTGACAACGCCCTCTGGATGCAGCCGTCGGCGCAGCGCATCGGCCTCCATGCCAAGGCCAATCAGATCGTCGCTGCGAAAGCAATTCAGAGCCTGTTCGTGGCTGATTCCCATGCCTCTATTCTACTCAGAACCTGCCCGGAAGCTCTGGAACTGGCAGTGGGAGAAAAAGCTTAACACGGATGACACGGATAGAAGCACGGATCTACGCGGATAAGGCAGGATGATTCGGAACTGGACTCTGCTATCGTCAGGAAGCATAATGCTGCCGTATGGTTAAGGCGCGGGTGCAGTGAACCTACGTCCTTCCAAACGTGAACTCGTATAGAGTTCTTTCAGGTGAGTCCCATGCATGGTCTATCCCTTCTTTGTCGCAGGCTACACTCCCTGATAACGCTGGTCGTTCTCGCCGGACTGTTGCCCGTGTGCGCCTCGGCGCAGAGGCCGTCCTCGTCTCCGCTGGTCGTCAAGCTCACGATTCACGACACGATTCAGCCGATCACCGCCGACTATCTGAAGCGCGGATTGGACGATGCGGCCAGCCGCCACGCCGAGGCAGTACTGGTCTCGCTGGGAACGCCCGGCGGCCTGCTTTCCTCGACCCGCGAGATGGTCGCCGCGATTGAGGCCTCGCCGGTGCCGGTGATCGTCTTCATCGAGCCGGCGGGTAACCGCGCGGGATCCGCCGGATTCTTCCTGCTGGAGTCCGCCGACGTTGCCGCGATGGCTCCCGGAACCAACGCAGGAGCGGCCCACCCAATCCTTGAAGGCATGACCATGGATCCGGTGCTGAAGCAAAAGATGGAGAACGATGCGGCGGCGTTTCTGCGCTCCTACGTGACGGTGCGCGGACGCGATGCCGCCTCCGCCGAGGACGCCGTGCGCAACTCCAAGTCCTACAGCGAGGCCGAAGCGCTCAAGCTGCACCTGATTGACACGGTCGCGCCCGACGACGACGCTCTGCTCGCCACTCTCAACGGTCGCACCATCAAACGCTTCAACGGCGCCAGCCAAACGCTGCACTTCTCCCACGCGGAGTTGGTCGCCATGCCTCCGTCCACCCGCGAGCGGCTGCTGACGCGACTCACCAGCCCCGACCTCGACGTGCTACTTCTGCTTTGCGGAGGGCTGCTGATCTACCTGGAGTTCAATGTTCCCGGAACCATCGTCCCCGGCGCTCTGGGGACGCTGATGGTTCTGCTCGCCATCTTTGGCCTGAACCTTCTGCCGGTGCAGCATACCGCGGTCCTGCTTCTCTTCGCCGCGCTGGCGCTGATGGTTCTGGAGGCGAAGTTCGCCAGCCACGGAGTGCTGGGCGTGGTCGGCGTACTCTGTCTGGTCTTCGGACTGGCCACGCTGGTCAACGGCCCCACGCCGGAGATGCGCGTCCACTTTGGAGTAGCCGCCGGAGCGGGAGTCGGCTTCGGAGTCATCACCTTCGGATTGGCGTGGATCGCCTTCAAGGCCCGTCGCGCCAAGCGACTGACCGGGGCACAGGCCATGCTGGATCAGGTCGCCATCGCCATCACGCCCATCGCTCCGGTCGGAGAGCTTCCCCTCGGCCAGGTGGAGGTTCGCGGCGAGTTCTGGAAGGCCGCGCTACCTGCTGGAACATCCCCCGTTCCCGCCGGAACCGAACTCATCGTGCGCGCCGTAGACGGCCTGACCCTGACCGTCGTACGGCGTGGATGATCCCAGCACACCCTGCTCTGTATGCTTGTTATTCCACAGCACTTTTGTTTGTCATTCCGCAGCGAAGCGGAGGAATCTGCTTTTGCCTGATAATGGATAAATGCGCGTAATCGCTGGAACCTATCGCTCCCGACAACTGATCGCCCCTCGCGGCTCTGACACCCGCCCCACCAGCGACCGGCTGCGCGAGACCCTGTTCAACATTCTGGCTCCTCGCGTTGCAGGATGCCGCTTCGCCGATCTCTACGCGGGAACCGGAGCGGTCGGAATCGAAGCAATCAGTCGCGGCGCGGCGCAGGTCTGGTTCGCGGAGAAGGCCGAGCCAGCGCTGGCGGCGATCCGCGATAACCTGAAGGCGCTCAAGATCGCTCGCGGCTTCACCATCGAGGAGCGCGGGACGGGAGCGCTTCTGGAGCGGCTAGCCAAGAAAGCACAGAAGGCGCCAGCGCAGAGTCTTCCGGCTGAAGCAGCGGAGACACTCGCAACCGCAACGAGTTATGGCCAGCCTAGCGATGGGCTTGATCTTGTCTACCTCGATCCGCCGTGGGAGGCCGAAGCGGAGTTCGCCAACACGCTGCACCTGCTGGGCAGCGCGCGCGGCAGGCTGGTTCTTGCGCCCGACGCGCTGGTCGTCGCCGAACACAAGAGCAAGGATCCCCTTGCCGCGCGCTACGGCGAGTTGGTGCAGACGCGCACCCTCAAGCAGGGCGACGCCGCGCTTAGCTTCTACGCGATCGCGGCGGAGTAATCAGCCCAGCGAGTCGAGTGCCTGACCGATGTCGGCGAGCAGGTCGTCGATGTGTTCCAACCCGGTGCTGAGGCGGATGAAGCCCTCGGGAACGTCGTCTCCGCCCCAGCGCGCACGGCGTTCGGCGCAGGTACAGGTGCCGCCAAAGCTGGTGGCCTCGGTGATGAGCTTCGCCTTGGCGAGGAAGGCTTCGGCAGCGGCGCGGTCGGCCAGAGTGAAGCTGAGAATCGCGCCGAAGTAGTGCATCTGGCGAGCGGCGATCGCGTGGCCGGGGTGCGTCGGCAGACCTGCGTAGAGAACCTTGTGGACAACATCGGTGCGGGTCGTCAGATACTCGGCGATGCGCTGCGCGTTGAACGAGCTTCGTTCCAGCCGTAGCGGGAGCGTTTCGATGGATCGTAGCGCGAGCCATGCCTCCATCGGGCCCAGAATGCCGCCCATTAACGTGCGCCACTGCTCGACCTGCTGGCGAAGTTCGAGGTCGCGCACGGCGACGTGGCCGAGAATAATATCGCTGTGGCCGCTCATCGACTTGGTGTCGCTGGCCACGGCGAAGTCCGCGCCCAGAGCCAGCGCGCGCAGACCGAGCGGGGTCGAACTGGTGTTGTCGACGGCGACCAAAGCTCCGGCCTTGTGCGCCCGCTCGCACAGCGCGGTGATGTCGCAGACCTCCATCAGCGGGTTGCTGGGCGACTCGATCCAGAGCAGCTTTGCGCCCTCCAGACACTCGCCCTGCGCGTTGTCGGCGGTGGGAGCGAGGCGCACGACGACGCCCATCTTGACGAAGTACTCCTGCATCAGCGCACGCGCGGCGAAGTAACAGTTCGCGGGAAGAACGACCACGTCGCCCGGCTTCAGCACGGCTCCGAAGACCGAGGCGCAGGCCGCCATCCCGGAGGCGAAGACCAACGCCTTGGCGCGGTAGGACTTGCCCGCGTTGGCATGGCCGTCTGCGAAGACGCCGGACTCCATCTGCCCAATGATTTGCTCCAGCGCGATCCACGTGGGATTACTCATTCGCCCATAGGTGAACGGCGATTCATTCGGATCGCCCGGCGTGTGGAAGGGAGCGGCGAAGACGGGGCTGGGATGTAGCGGCTCGCCAGCTACCGCGCGAGTCAGGGTCGAGCGAAGAATCTTGGTCGAATCATGCATGTCGTTGGGTTAATCCTAACTCCTTCCGCAAAATCGCTTTCTGCGCTCAACCATTGGCCCTACGATCTTCGCGGAGAATTCTTTACGGCGAAGTGTTCCCAGCCTCCGGGCTTGAGCGGCGTCCGACGTCCTGCGGAATCGACCAGCAAGATCGTTTTTTCGCGCAGCAGAGTCCCAATGCGCGTCACCCGCACTCCGGCGATCGAGCGCGGCACACGCACCGCAGACGGGGCTGCGAAGAGCAACTCGTAGTCCTCACCGCCATTGAGAGCCCGTTTCAGAGCCTGTTCCTCTGACGACTGCGCAGCTAGCGGATGAATCGGCAGAGCGGAGGCGTTGACCTCTGCGCCCACGCCGGACTCCTGGCACAGATGCGCAAGATCGGTCGAGAGGCCGTCGCTCAGATCGATGGCGGAGCTGGCCAGACGGCGACGCAGAAGCGTCTGCCCGACCGCAAGACGGGGCTGCGGAAACATCTGCGGGTGCGCGGCCAGCAGCTCTGGCGAAGACTCCCACCCCTTCCGCAGAGAACGCGGAAGGGAGGAGGCACCCGACTTCGACTCTGCGGCGCGAGCCTGCTCGGCGCGAACCTGCATCGCTGCCAGTTCGGCGGCGGCTCCTCCCAGTTGGCCGGTGACGTAGAGGGCGTCGCCAGCGTGGGCGGTGCTGCGCCGCAGAGCGCGTCCCGCCGGAGCCGTTCCAACCAGAACGATGTCGGCGAGGATCTGCTCGCCGGGAGCCTGAGCGGTGTCTCCGCCGGCAAGCGAGACATGGTGCAGCTCGGCGAGAGCGCGCAGACCGGCGAAGAATCGCTCCACCCAAGCGCGACCGGAGCGCGTAGCGAGCTGTTCTGCCGGCAGAGCGAGCGAGAGAAACGCCGCCAGAGGGCGCGCTCCCATCGCCGCCAGATCGCTCAAGCCGCGGGCCAGTGCGCGGTGTCCGACCGACTCCGCCGGGTGCCAGTCGCGGCGAAAGTGGCGACCTTCCAGAGTGAAATCGGTGGTCACCAAAATCTCGTGCCCGCGCGGCGGACGCAGAATAGCGCAGTCGTCGCCAATGCCCAAGGCCACGCCGCGCGCCTGCGCCGCCCATCCTGAACGGATTCCCTCGATCAGCGCCAACTCTCCCATTGCTCTCTTCATCGTGAGGCCAAGGATAAACCGTCACAAGCAGGAAGCACGAACCGGCTCGCCAGAAGGGGAAGAAAATACGAATTTTATAGTGTGAAAATCCGCTAAAATCCGAGGTTTTTCTTAATGTCCGACCGCATTATTGCGTTGCGTTCCCAGACTGGGACTGTTAAACTAAAAACTGCGACAACGGGAATCGGGAAATCGAGATGCAGATCGCAAATGGCGATTAGCGAAATCGATTTCAACCCTGGTCACTACGCTCAACGCGTAACCCTGCTCACCGATCGACAGAGCAAAGACCAAATCCAACAGTAAAGGTTCGGTTCTTGACTCTAAAAACATTCAATATGAAAAAGCGATATTATCTGGTACTCGTCAGCCGCGATGAGCAAGGCGGGCTGCGCAAGATTCCTGTTCCGCTGCACTATGCCTATGGGATTGCAGCGGTGGCGCTGATTGGATTGTTTACGCTGGCAGGGCTGACCGGATCCTACTCCCGCATGTTGATCAAGACGGCGCGCTTCAACCAGTTGCGCAATGACAACCTGCTTCTCCAGAAGGACTACGCCCATCTGGAGACACAGGCGCATGAGACGGACGTGCAGGCGGCCTCGCTCGGCTCACTGGCCACCGAGGTCTCGGCGATCTATGGACTGACCGCCAGCAAGCTCTCCGATCCCACGGGCCACACCAAGCTGAGTCCGGCGCCGAAGTCGGCCGGGACCAAGGACGTGCGCGCCGATCTGGTGACCGAGACGGCCTCCAACTTCTCCGACGATAACTACTATAAGTCGCTGAACACCTTCTACGGCCTGCGCGATTCAGCGATCAGCGGAGCCACAACCCACGCCATCGACGGCGGAGCTGCCCGCTTCGGCGCGCTCTCTGCCATCAGCGGAGTCTCCGACGTCTCCATTGACTCGCCCACCCTGTGGCCGGTCATTGGACCGATCCGCTCCAGCTTTGGACAGCGCGAAGATCCCGTCGCGGGCAACGGCGAGGGAGAGTTCCACACCGGAATCGACATCGCCGCCTCCATTGGAACGCCGATCCGCGCCACCGCCGCAGGAACGGTGAAGTCCGCCGCTATGGTGAACGGATACGGACGCGAGGTCGTCATCGACCACGGCCACAACATCGAGACCTGCTACGCGCACATGGCGGGATTCACCGTCATCGCAGGACAGAACGTCGTTCGCGGACAGGTGATCGGCTATGTAGGAATGAGCGGACGTACCACCGGAGCACACCTGCACTACGAGGTACGCATCCACAACACCCCAGTCAACCCCTACAAGTACCTGCGCACCACCCTGGCCGGCATGGACACAGAGTCCGCCAGCAGATAGAACTTTTTGGGGAATTTGCATAGACCCAATTTGTCTGCCATTCCGCAGCTTTGTTTGTCATTCCGCAGCGAAGCGGAGGAATCTGCTTTTCTTTGTCTGCCGCTGTCTGTTCTGTGATCGTTGTCCTTCTCGAATCAATGGATGGGACTCCCGGCGAAATGCGGGGATCCTTCGCTTTGCTCAGGATGACAAAATTGAGTTATCTACGGCAAGAGTAAAAATACTCTACCCTGACAACGACAACAGCAGATTCCTCCGCTCACGCTGCGGAATGACAAGGAATCCGGTCTATCGTAATTCGAGAAATGCTTAGCCGCCACTGTTGCTATTGCCTGACAAGGGCCAAGGTCCCGCCCCCTATCCTTCAACCAAACATCTACTGACCACTTCCGCTAGCGGTGTCTGCGCCGTCTGGCGTGGTCAACTGCTTCAGCAGCAGAAGCGGCACGGTAGCGGTCAGCACGGCGCGATCCTTGTGCTGCTCAATCTGGATCGACTCCGTAAAGCCGCGCAACGCCGCTGCATCCGGCGACTCCGCCTGCTCCGCGACCTTGGGCTGCAAAGCCAGAAAAAGGTGGAGCAGCGAGTTGAGCGCCTCGGTGGAGCGAGCGGCGGCGTCCTCGCTGGTAGCGATCTGCTCGACACGCAGATGCAATGCGCCGGGGCCGTAGCGCAGGCTGGCCACCAGCGTAGCGTCTTCGGGCAGCGGAAGTTGCATCCCGAAGAGGCTGATGTGTCCGCCCTCGGAGAAGGGAAGTCCGACGTGGCCAATCGCCCACGCACTCGACAGCATCGGCACGTCGCGGTAGTGTGCCGATAGCAACGTCGATCCGCCGAACGGCGAGGCCGCAGAGCGATAGCGATCCAGCATGGCGTGAATCTGCTCGGTGGTCGGCATGTTCGACGCGGCGATGGTGTCGTAGCCAAGCTGCGCGATGCGCAGGCTGCGTCCCTCCACCGGCACGGTATAGATGGTGTGTCCGGCGTACTGCTCCTGCAAACTGGCGATGCTGGCCAGATAACGAGTCAGGCGCACCCCATCGAATCGCCCTTCGAAGACCTCCGAGTAGGCGACCGGGCCGTTTGGCCCATTGGGATTATTCATCTGGTGCAGAGCGAAGGCGACAGAGTCCAGATCGCGCTCCGGCACAATTCCCGTGGCGTCGACGAACTGCTGATACTCCAGGCTTCGCGCAACCGTCTTACGGTCGAGGTGGGTTGCGGCACGCAGCGGCTTCAGGTTCAGGTAGAGGATCGCGTCCGACTCCGGCAAAAGTCGCGCAGCCTCGGGCGGCGCTTCCTTGCGCAGCCAGACAGCAGCAAGCAGCGCTACCACCAGCGCCAGCATCAGTAGCAGCGAGTAAACCGTCCGTTTCCGCATCCTGCCTTCTACTCTACGCTAGACCGTTCATTCGATTGGAAAAATATTCTATTAGACGGAGGATGAGTCGGGAGTGCCGCGAACAATCTGGCGATACTCGAAGAACATGCGCAGACGCCAGCGCAGGATCATGCCAAAGGCCAGCACGAAGAAGATTGCGGCGGTCTGGTTGAGGTCGAGAAAGCGGTCGATGTAGCTGCGCGCCAGAATGCGAATGATGGCCAGCGCGATGATGACCAGAAAGAAGGAGTTCGACCGCTCCATCATGATGGCCTTGCCGTCGTGGATCAGGCGCGAGGTGCGCAGCAGCGGGTAAGCCAGAACCACCGCCCCCAGCAGGAAGGCGCCAATCGCCCAGAGCAGGGAGATGCGGAAGGCTGGAGCGATAAACATGCAGAAACCAGTGGCCATGCCCATCGGCGGGATAAGAATCTTCTTCAGCGTTACGGCGCGCCGCCCCTCCTGCACGCGCCAGACGAGAACCGCCGAAGCGCCCACCAGAGAGGTCAGAACCGATATTTCGCGCACAGGAAGCATAAATCCTCTCGGTATTAAGGATGCGGCGGCAGACGAGTTGGATGCGAAACTCTCCAGACTATTATGCCGGAGCGCACGGCGATCCGCCGATTTATACGATGGAAATCACTCGATCAGGCGGAGTCGGTGGACTTGACCTCGGCGGTGAGTGTTCCGGTGGCGAGACGGGCGCGGATGGTCTGACCGGGGTTGACCTCAGCAGCATTGCGCAAAAGCTGCCCGTTTTCGATATAGACCAGCGCGTAGCCGCGGTTCAGCACGGCCAGCGGCGAGAGAGCCTGCAAGCGAGCGGTTGCACGATCGAGGCGCGTGGAGCAGGCGGCGAGGCGACGCTCGACAAGCCGGGGCAGGGATTGGCTCGCGGCCTCCAGACGGCGTTGCGCAAGGCCAAGCCGAGCGGCTGGACTCTGCCGTTCGAGACGCACCGCGAGGGCGGCCAGTTGGCTGGAGCGAGTGCGCAGACGGCGTTGCGCTGCCGATTCCATACGGTGGCTCAGGTCGTCCAGCCGCTGGCTGCGGCGGCCCAGCAGCGATTGCAGCCGACCCTGTATCTGCCCAATGGAGAGCGCGGTAAATCGCTGGCGCGCCTGCATCAGTTGGTAGCGAATGGCGCGGCGGGCGCGGGCGTCCAACGCCTGAATGCGCTCGTCGATGCGGTGTTGCGCGGCGGTGATGACCTCGGCGGCGGCAGACGGCGTGGGAGCGCGCAGGTCGGCGACGAAGTCGGCAATGGTGAAGTCCGTCTCATGGCCGACGGCCGAGACGACCGGAAGCGCCGAGGCGGCGATGGTTCTGGCCAGAGCCTCGTCGTTGAATCCGGCCAGGTCTTCGAGCGAGCCTCCGCCGCGCGCAATCAGGATGAGATCGACCTTGCCGGGGAGCGAACCTCTGCCCCGCAGGCTCTGGTTGAAGTAGCGCACTCCGGCGGCGACCGAGGCGGCACACTCCGAACCCTGCATCAGCGCGGGATAGATCAGCAGATTCAGACGCGCGTGACGGCGGCGCACGACCTTGATAATGTCGTGCAGCACGGCTCCTCCGGTCGAGGTAATAACGCCGAGGGTACGCGGAAAGGCGGGCAACGGTCGCTTGCGGTCGGCGTCGAAGAGTCCCTCGGCCAGCAGATGGGCCTTGAGCTGTTCGTACGCAAGTTGCAAGGCTCCTGCGCCGCGCGGCTCCATCGTCTCGGCGATAAGCTGGAGCTGTCCGCGCGACTCGTAGACCGAGATGCGACCGCGCACCAGAACCGCCAGCCCATCCTGCGGGCGGAAGCGGAGAAGCTGCGCCTGTCGACGAAAGAGAACCACGGGAAGCTGCGCATCGCCGTCCTTCAGCGTGAAGTAGACGTGTCCAGAGGGCGCAGGGCGGCAGTTGGAGATCTCGCCCTCCACCCACAGATCGGCGTAGCTGCGCTCGACGTGCTGGCGGAGGTCCATGACCAGCTCGCGAACGCTCCACGGCGCAGCCGAGCTGCCAGGATTGGGTACGGTCTGGGGCGCGGAATGGGGCGCAGGCGAAGCTACAGACTGATCTGCATCCTTCTTTCTGCTGGGCGGCGCAGCCTTTCGCGTACGCTTGGCGGCACTGGGAGCTAGCCAGAGATCGGCCAGAGTCCCCTGCCTGCTGTCGTCCTGAATGCGCTTCGCCATACCGAATGAGTCTAGCATCGGCAGGCAGCAGAGACTCCTTGTTTTGAAAGGGAGCGGCTTTAGACGCGCCGCAAGTCGCCTATTTTCAACGGGGATTTAGTGCATTTTCACCAATGATACAGAGTTCCGTGGCGTGAGCGAAGAGCAGATTCCTTCGCTTCGCTACGGAATGACAAACATAGTTGCTCTATATCAATAGTGAAAATGCTTTATCCCTGACACACGGCCTTCGCTCAACGATAGAGAGCGCGACTCTGGATATACTCGGCGACGGCGGCGGGCAGCAGGCCGGGGCAAGGGTCGGCGGCGCGCAGGCGAAGGCGAAGGTCGGTGGCGGAGACCTCCTCCTGCACCGTAGGCAGAAGGTGGACGCGCGCGCGTTGCGATGCAGTGAGGGCCAGCGCGGCCAGTTGCGGATCCGAGAGAGGGAAGTCGGGACGGCTGACCACGATCCACTCGGCGAGTTCCAGCAGGCGTTCGGGGCTGCGCCAGCGACGCAGGTCGAGAAAGCTGTCGGCTCCGGTCAGCACGAAGAGAGTTGCGCTGGGCATTTCGCAGGCCAGCGCAGCCAGAGTGTCGACGGTGTAGTTGGGGGAGCCATCGACCCGTGGCGCGTCGACCGTGGAGACGGCAAAGCGAGGATCGGCGACGCAGGCCAGACGGGTCATCTCCAGCCGATCGGCGAAGGATGCCGCAGCGGACTCGGACTTCAGCGGCTGCTGGCCCACCGGAGCGAAGAGGACGCGGTCGAGGGCGAAGGCGTCTGCCGCTGCGCCTGCAATGGCCAGATGGCCGCGATGGATGGGGTCGAAGGTTCCGCCGAAGAGGGCTACGCGCATTCTGTCATGCTAGAGGATTTTTTGAGTGCGAGTCATGCAGCGCGAGTTGCTCGCGAAGCACAACGCCCTGTCAGAGTACTCTGACAGGGCGGAGGAACAGTAGGCCGGAGCGCAGACTAGCGAACGCGGAAGACCAGACCGGTACCAATCGTAACCAGGTAATTACTTTGGTTCGGGATGGAAATATTCGCTACCTGATAGTGGGCCAGAACGCTGGCGCGCGCTTCAAACATGCGCCAGTCGATATGCTTGGCGATCTTGCGATCCGCGCCAATTCCACCAGCATAGATGATGTTGTTGGTGTAGCTGGCCGCATAGGGGATTCTGGTGTGGCCGACACCGAAGCCGCCGATGACGTAGGGAGTCGTTCCCATGAACTCCTTTTTGGGAGCGACGCGCAGGCTCAGGATGCCGTCCTGGCGATCCAACTGCGAACCGTACTCATTGATGCGGTAGGTATCGCCGCGGAAGTCGATGCCGACGACGACCGGAGGAGCCTTCAACTTATTCAAATAGGGAACGCTCGGCATATGCACGTTCTGCGTGTACGGAATGTGGTGAATGTCATAGTACGCACCGTAGGAGGGTCCGAAGAGCCAGGGACGGTCCACGTTTCCCCTGCCCGGAGCCGGATTCAGCCTGTAGCCATCCTGCGTGAATTGCTGGGCATCCACGGTGACAAAGAATCCAGACTGGGCCTTGGCTACGGAGGATGCTAGGACAACGGTAAGAACAAAAACTATGGATCGCAGTTTCATCGGTGTTCCTTTTGCGAGGAGTTATTGGCGCACCGATGAGCATATAGAAATGAAACAAGAATGTCAGCAATTTTCTATAGCAGGAGTGTTTTCGCAGTGAATACGGGGTGTCGCCGAGGCGTCTTCCCTGCGTTTTTGAAGTGTTTCCTAAAATATAGCAAAACCGCGCGCCTCTGTTTTCAGAAGCGCGCACGATTGTTTTTAGAAGCGAAAGACGAATCCAGAGCTGAAGCTGACCTGATTCGACGAAGGCACGGAGAGGCCGTTTCCGGTGCCTACGCTTGCGCTGCTGACCGTGGTCAGCGAGCCGTAACCAATCTCCGCAACGCGCCAGTCGATGTGCTTCTGTAGGGTGTAGTCCACGCCACCGTACAGGGCGTAGTCGAACTTATTGATGTGAACCGCACTGGAGGGAGCCTTCGTGGTTCCAACGCCGATCGAGGCTTGCACGTAGGGCTTGATCGGGCGGACAAACGGCTTGGCAGAGACGCGCACGCCGGTCAGAAAGCTCTTCAACAGGGCGTTATTGGCGTGCAGATCCGACTCGCGCACGTCCAGGCCTAAAGTGAGGAGATCGCCCGGAGCACGGAAGAAATCGTAGTATCCGCCAATATCGAACCCGTAGAAGACCTGCGAGGTGGAGTTCTGGCCGAGAAACGCGAAGGCGCCGCTGTCTGCGGTGGAGTTACTGACGCGAATCGCTACGGGGTTGAGGTACAGCCCAACCTGAGCGTGGGCCGCCAGAGTCGTCAGAGCGAGAACAGCAACAGCAGCGAGAGAGCGAAGCTTCATGGGGTTTCCTCAATAAATAACGTAACTCTGATGCGGCTCCGCAATATGGAGCGTCCTATCAAGTCTATAGAAAGATTTGCAGGCAGAGCAGTGGGGTTGCCAGAAAGAGCAACCCGCGATCTATTCCGAGAGCGTCGTTCGTTGTGCCAGACCCTACCTGCCGAAGGCGGGCCGCATCCGGGCAACGGGCTTGGTCTTCTCCTGAACGTTCTCCGGCGAGACGAGCAGCGGAACCTCCAGCGTACCCACCTTGTTGGAGACCGTGTCCAGAATTCCGGCGCGGAGCGTGATCTGTCCTGGCGGCAGGTCGATCTTCTGGGTAAAGGTGAACGGCTTGCTGATCAGCTCCTCGTACTTCTCCAGCGTCAGCGACATCTTGACCGTCTGGGTCAGCAACGCGACCCGGCCCCGGATGACATCGTAACCAATAACGTCGAACTCCAGCGCTCCATGGAATGTTTCGTCGGCATCTGTAGTGAAGGCGATCTCGCTGGACGGAAAGCCGTAGTGAACCTCGTAGTGTACGAGAGCTTTTGCTGCGGCTTTGGCGGATTTCTTGTCTGTCGGAGCGGGAGCAGGAGCGGGCGTAGCGCTGGCCCACACACCCGCGTCGAACAGGAACTGCGTGGCTGCGGGAGCGTTGCCCTCCATCGCCGCCTTCATCAGAGCCGGCCCCGGAGCAGGAACGTCGGGGGTCGGAACCCGCTCGGCGTTGTAGCCCTTGCGGAAGACCAGATGCACGCCGGACTGGTTCACCGTCACGCTGATGTGGTGGTAGCGCCCGTCGTCCTTCACGCTGGGCGGAATGTAGGTCATCGTGTAGAAGTGCGATCCGTCGTCGATCACCTTGGCGATGCCCGGAGCAAGATCGTTGGTGTTGTAGATCGCCTCGCCACCGGTATCCTCGGCCACCGCCTCCACCTTCAGCTTGGGAGCCATGTCGGCGTCAGTAACTCCGGTCGGATCCATCGGACAGACCGCAATCTGCGACTTGGTCAGAAGCTCGTAGGTGTCCATATAGTGACCCACCAGAGTCGAATCCATATCGCCCCAGCCGTAGCCTCCATCGCGCATGATGTCGATGGGCATATTGGGAGTAACCCAGATCAGGTTCTTCCGCCCCTTCACGCTGGCGACGTATGCGGAGATCTGATCGATCGCCTGAAAGGTCGTGTATTTGCTCGACAGGCGATTCCCGGTCGTGCCGAAGTCGATGCGGTCGGTGTTAACGGCCTTGGTCAGCGCGTCGCGGTCGGAGGTAAAACTCTGCAACATATGCAGCCCGTTCTCCGCGAGCCAGAAGACCGCGACCTGCGTTCCCTGCGGCATCGTCGTCAGGTACTTGGTTATGGCCAGCTTTGCGTTGACCATGTCGAACGACTGGGTGTGCATGGCGTCGAGCAGGAAGATGTTGACCGGCCCGCTGGCGGGCATCTGGTGGCTGTTGGTATACACCTGATCCGGCAGCTTCGGAGCGGCAGGCCCAGCGGCGGGAACGGTCGAGCTGAACTCCTTGAAGCTGCGGATCGGCTGCGGCTTGCCGTTCTCCTCCAGCGCAAAGTCGGAGCGCTTCAGCCCGGCCACGGGATTGCCCTTGGCGTCGGTAACCATCACGTCCACCACAATCTCGCGCGAGGTGACGTGCAGCGTCGTAGTGGCCGCCTCGGACGCAGCACTCGCCTGAGCCTGCACGGTGTTGGCAACCAGAATCGGTAGGCAGGTGGCCAAGCCAACCGCAATGACGCTCGTCTTACTGGGTCGCATCGTTCTCTTCTCTGTTTGGAGTAGCCGCTCGGATTAGCTCTACCATCTTAGACCCGAAGCGCTTCAAGAAGATGCTGTGGAACGCCTAGAATAGAGTTCTATGGCGTTTACCGAACAGTTCGATGTGGTTGTAGTCGGAGCAGGCCACGCGGGCTGCGAGGCGGCAATGGCCGCAGCGCGCATGGGCCTGCGCACGGCTCTGTTCACCCTGAACCTTGACCTGATCGCGCAGATGAGCTGTAACCCGGCCATCGGCGGCATCGCCAAGGGTCACCTCGTGCGCGAGATCGACGCTCTGGGCGGCGTAATGGGCGAGGTCGCCGACGCCTGCGGAATCCAGTTTCGCCTGCTCAACACCAGCCGCGGCCCAGCCGTCTGGTCGCCCCGCGCGCAGTGCGACAAGGCCCTCTACCGCGTCAAGATGCGAGAGCTGCTGGAGAGCCAGCCCAACCTCTTCATCAAACAGGCCGAGGTCGTGGACTTTGAGGTTCAAGGAGCGAGGTCCGAGGTTCAAGGCGAAGCAGATTCCTCCGCTACGCTACGGAATGACAAAAATATGCGCGTCACTGGTCTGCTTTTGCGCGATGGCCGCTTGATTCACGCAGGCGCGGTGGTTGTAACCACGGGAACCTTCCTCAACGGCGTCATCCACTGCGGCGAGCAGCAGTATGCCGCAGGACGCAGCGGAGAGCCAGCCAGCGTCCTGCTGGGCGAGGCGCTCAAGCGGCTCGGCCTGCGCGAGTGTCGCCTGAAGACGGGAACTCCGCCGCGCCTCGACGGACGCACCATCGACTGGACGAAGTTCGTCGAACAGCCCGGCGACGCCGACCCAACGCCCTTCAGCTTTCGCGCCAACTTGAAGACACACGCCACCAATCTTGTTTGTCATTCTGAGCGGAGCGAAGAATCCCCGCATTTCGTTCGCAGTGGCGATGAAGTACCCCAAAATAAGGAATTCTCTCGCCCGGACAACAGATCAGCGCCGCAATCGCAGGGCGCAACGTGGGTTCCCGCGCTGCGTCAGGTGAGCTGCTATATCGCCACAACAACGCCGGAGACGATGCGCCTGATCCGCGAGAACGCGCATCGCTCGGCGATGTACTCCGGCCAGATCACCGGCATCG
Organism: Acidobacteriaceae bacterium; assembly: GCA_031296325.1. Classification (GTDB taxonomy): domain Bacteria; phylum Acidobacteriota; class Terriglobia; order Terriglobales; family Acidobacteriaceae; genus Edaphobacter. The sequence continues at coordinate 20,541 of JARLFY010000018.1, forward strand.
GCCCGCGCTACTGCCCGTCGATCGAGGCCAAGATCGTGCAGTTTCCCGATAAGACGCAGCACCAGTTCTTCCTCGAACCCGAGGGCCTGAACACCCACGAGGTCTACATCAACGGCATGAGCACCAGTCTGCCAATGGAGGTGCAGGCCGCAATGGTTCACTCCATTCCCGGCCTCGAAATCGCCGAGATGCTGCGCCCCGGCTACGCCATCGAGTACGACGCCATCGACCCGACCGAGTTGGATCGCACGCTCGCGGTCAAGAAGTTTGCAGGGCTGTATCTTGCCGGTCAGATCAACGGCACCAGCGGCTACGAAGAGGCCGCCTGTCAGGGCCTGATGGCCGGAATCAACGCGGCTCTCGTCGTTCGCGCACAACTCCATCCCACCCATCGCGAACCGACTGCGATGGATGGCCCACCCGTCAGCAAAACCTTCACCCTTGACCGCACCGAGGCCTACACCGGCATCCTGATCGACGACCTGATCTCCAAGGGAACCGACGAGCCGTACCGCATGTTCACCTCGCGCGCGGAGTTTCGCCTGCATCTGCGCATCGACAATGCCGACCGCAGACTGACTCCGCACGGACGCAGACTGGGCCTGATCGACGACGCAGCCTGGGCTGCCTACGAGGCGAAGCAAGCGCGCGCAGCGGCCTTCGAGCGGCTCCTACAGACGACGAAGGTGGATCTCGACGCGCTTCCTGCGGCGTTGGCCGAGGCTCTGCGCGGCGACGTGGAAGCCCTGCGCGCACAGAGCTACGCACAGATGCTGCGCCGCCCCGAGGTGACGATCGAGGCGCTCTGGCCCGTTCTGACCGCATCGATTGCGTCCGTGCCGGAGTTGCGCCTCTGGCTCACAAGTTCGCAGACGGCAACTGTTTCTCATGTGTCATTCCGCAGTGTAGCGGAGGAATCTGCTTCTGCTCCTCACTCCGCAGCGAACTCCTGCAAGCTGCCCGCCTGGGTGCGCAACGAGATGAAGACGGTCGAAACCGAGTTGAAGTACGCAGGCTATCTGGAGCAGCAGCGCAAGTCGATGGCCAAGCTGAAACGCGACGAGCAGCGCGCGATTCCGCCGCTCTTCGACTACGCCGCATGCAGCGGCCTCTCCCGCGAGATGGTCGAAACGCTCAGCCGGGTGCGTCCGCAAACCCTCGGCCAAGCCAGCCGCATTCAGGGCGTCACTCCCGCCGCAGTCAGCCTGATCAACTGCTTTCTGGAGATTCACGCGCGCCGCTCTTCCGCGAAGTAGACAAACAATGAATTCTCCCTCAGAACCTGTCTAAAACTGCGGAATTGCGCAATTTCCGCCCCTGTGGTCTCTGAATTTTTGCCCCTGTTTTTGTCTCTGAGATAGGGTCAGGCTTTAGCCCGAACACCAGAATCGGCGCAGGAACAAGGGGCTTTAGCCCCCGGGACACAGCCTGAAACGCGGCGAACCATAAATTCGCACTAGAATAGTATTATGTCCTACGTCTCAGCGGTCGATCACCTGCATGGCCTCGGTTTGGAGCTTGCCTCTTCGGCTCCCAAGCGGAAGTTCGACCTCGCCCACATGCGAGTTCTGGCCGCTGCTCTGGGCGATCCGCAACAGAGGTTCCCATCCGTTCTGATCGCCGGAACCAACGGCAAAGGAAGCACCGCAGCAACGCTGGCCAGCATCTGCGCCGCCGCTGGCCTGCGCACCGCGCTCTACACCTCGCCGCACCTCGTCCGCGTCACCGAGCGCATCCGTACCACGGGGCCTGTGCAGTCCGGCGCATTGATCGAGATCGGCGAGGAGGACTTCGCCCGCCTCTACTTCCACGTCGACGAGACGGCGCGAAGGCTTGTCGCGACCGGAGATCTGCCCCACACGCCTAGCTTCTTCGAGTCGCTGACCGCGCTGGCCTTCCTCTACTTCGCCGAGCGCAAAGTAGAGATCGCCATCGTAGAGGTTGGACTCGGCGGACGTCTGGACGCGACCAACATCGTCGACCCGCTGCTCTCGATCATCACCGACATCGCGCTCGACCATCAGGAGTATCTGGGCGACACCATCGCCCAGATCGCCCGCGAAAAGGCCGGAATCCTGCGTTGCAACGGAACTTTGGTCACTCTGCCGCAGCTCGCCGAGGCCAATCAGTCGATTGGGGAGATCGCCGTTGCGCTAGACGTTCATGGCATCAACGCCGCCGAGTTCCTGCCCGACCGCAGCCGCTCGCCGCAGCCTTCGGAGAACACAGCCACTCCGCTGCGCGCGAACCACTACACGATCACCTGCGAAGGAAAGCCGCTCAATGTGCAGTCGCCGCTGGCCGGAGAACACCAGCGCCGCAACCTTGCGCTGGCCATTGCAGCAGCGACCACATTACGTAACAAAAACAGTTACAATATTGCAAACTCCGCGATTGAAGCGGGGATTCGCAACACCACATGGCCCGCTCGTCTCGAATTTCTGCCTCCCGACCTGCTTCTCGATGTAGCCCACAATCCAGCAGGAGCATGGACTCTGCGCGCAGCCATCGCCGCTCTGCCCGAAGAGCAACCGCGCACGCTGATCTTCAGTTGCCTGCGCGATAAAGACCTGACGGAGATGGCGCGAATCCTCTTTCCGCTCTTTGACTCGGCGGGCGAACGACCGCTCGACCACATCGTCTTCGCCCCCATCCACAGCGAACGCGCCGCCTCGCTCGACGCGCTACGACAAGCCGCCGCTGCACTGGAGATTCCCGCTCACACAGCGAACTCTCCCGCCGAGGCGCTGAAACTGGCCCGTACGCTGACTCCCGCTGGAGGTTTGATCGTTGCCACAGGCTCGATCTACTTGGTTGGCGAACTGCGAGAGGCGGTTCTGGAGCGATGAACCAATCCTTGAACCAAGACGCGCTCCCGACGGAGACAGGCCAACTGCTGGACCCGCCGCCTACCCACCACGTTCCAGCGCCCCTGCGCTACCTCACCCGCATTGTCCTGATCCCCATGATGGCTCTGGTAACGGTCTTCTTCGGCTCCCTCTCGCTGCTCTGCGGCCTTTGGGATCGCTCGGGACGTCAACAACACCTTGTCGCGCGCGCCTGGGCCGCCGCCATGCTGGGCTGTGCACTCTCTCGCGTACGACTGGTTGGCAAGGAGAAACTCAAGGACTACCCAGTCGCCGTCTATGCCTCGAACCACCTGAGCTACATGGACACGCCCGCGCTCTTCGCCAAACTTCCCTTTCAATTTCGCATTCTGGCCAAAAAAGGCCTCTGGAAGGTTCCCTTCGTCGGCTGGTATTTGAACCGCTCAGGCCAGGTGCCGATCGACTCGCACAACTCTCGTTCGGCAATCTCCGGCCTGCTGCGCGGAGTTGCCACCTTGAAGGCCGGAATGCCTCTACTCGTCTTCCCGGAGGGAGCGCGCAGCCCGAACGGACACATGCAGGTCGCTAACTCCGGTTGCGCCTTTATGGCTCTACGAGCAGGCGTCCCGCTGGTTCCTCTGGCGCTGATCGGAACCTACGAACTGCTTCCCATTCACGTCTACTGCCTGCGTCCGCGCCCACTGAAGATCATCGTCGGCGACCCCATCCCAACCGAGGGGATGACGACCAAGGACGCCGACGCACTGACCGCTCGCCTCTACGCCGAGATCGAGAAGATGTACTATCAGCACTCGGAGCTTTGACAGCCATGACCAGACCCCACATCGCCATCCCCATCCCTACCAGCACCGACCCCGAATACAACGATCAGGGTTGGAAGCAGTACGCTGCTGCCGTCGAGCGCAGCGGGGGCGAGGCCATCGCAGTCCCCCTGAACGATCCTCCCGCAGTGACCGCCCGCCTGATTGCCGGTTGTCAGGGAGTCCTGTTGCCGGGGAGCGGCGCAGACGTCAACCCGCAGAAGTATGGACAGGAACCCGCTCCAGAATGCGCCCCGACCGATCAACTCCGCGAGAATGTTGATGAACTTCTCCTTCAGGACGCACACAACATGGGCAAGCCGATCCTGACCATCTGCTTCGGAACCCAGATGCTGAACGTCTGGCGCGGGGGATCCTTGGTGCAGCACCTGACCGGAACAGCCGTGAACCACAAGGCGGGCCGCACGGTTCCGGTCGCCCACACCGCCGCAATTGCTCCAGATTCCCTGCTAAGCCAGATGGTCATCGACGAAGAAGCTGGCCACCATCTCCTCCTTCCAGTAAATTCGAGCCATCATCAAGCTATAGCAACTCCCGGAGATGGCCTGCGAGTCACCGCTCACACTCCCGAGGACGGCGTCGTCGAAGCAATTGAGAACACGCCGGATGGAGTCGGAGGCCGCTTTGTTCTTGGCGTGCAATGGCACCCCGAGCGCAGCTTCGACGCAAGCGCAACCTCTCGCGCAATCTTCGAGCGCTTTATAGCCGAAGCCAAGGCCTGGACCCCACTTCCACCCTCTACCCCAAAGAACTAAGGCCGCCCTTGACTCCCGAACTGATCGCCCAATTACTCCAACCCTACACAGACCAGCCAATCAAGCAGTCTGGAGATTTACCCCCCATAAAACCAGATTGGCCAAAGATCCACGCGCAGCTCGCCATCTATCTTGACCTGATCCTGAAGTGGAACGCGCGCACCAACCTTACCGCTATCCGCACTCCCGAGGAGATCGTACAGCGCCACTTTGGCGAGAGCCTCTTCGCTGGAGCACACTTGGGAGCCTGCGCGACACTTCTGGACTTTGGCTCGGGAGCCGGATTCCCTGGACTCCCCATCCAGCTTCTGCGACCCGATATCGCGGTTACACTGGCTGAATCGCAGGGAAAGAAGGCAGCCTTTCTGCGCGAGGTGATTCGCAGCCTCGGCCTGCCGGCGAAGGTCTGGGCCCATCGTGTGGAGGCGATGCCCCATGCTAACCGCTTCGACGTGGTCACTCTACGCGCAGTCGATAACATGGAGACAGCAGTCCACGGGGCTATCCTTCGCGTCAAAGAGCGAGTCCTGATTATGGGAAACTCTCGCCCGTCGAGCTACCCCAAGCTTGCCGCCGACTTTCACCTCTCAGAGCCAATCCCCATACCTCTATCCAACGAGACAGCGCTCCTAATCGCCCACCGCATCCATTAGGCCTTGCTATGAGCCGATTCACTTGTCATTCCGTAGCAAAGCGAAGGAATCTGCTTTTGCTCGCTCCACGAAGGGCTGCACACCCCTAAAGCACTACGATTATCCAAGAGCCGCCAACACCAATGTTCCACGTGGAACAAATACAAAGAATCACCACACATAAGCTCAATGTTCCACGTGGAACATCAACCAGCATGCAATCAAGTTGAAATAGTTTTCCACACCCAACCCACCCCATACCCCCTGTAATCGCCACTATTCGAGCCTCTCCTAACTTTCTCCACAGGAAGGCAGGATTCTGCACAGGCATCACGTCTTGCACTAATCGACCCAGACCGCTACTCTTGCTTTACATCGTGCCCACTCCATCTTTAGACCCGAACCCGCAATCATCCTCCCTCGACACCCCCGCAACCAAGGTGATCGCTGTAGTTAATCAGAAGGGTGGAGTCGGCAAGACCACCACCGCCATCAATCTGGCCGCCGGACTGGCGCTCGAAGGACTGCCAACCCTGCTGATCGACTGCGACCCACAAGCAAACGCATCGGGTGGACTCGGCTTCGCGCGCAATGAGGAGCGACTCAGCGTATACGACGTCCTGATGGGATTGTCGACGCTGGAGGAAACGATTCTCTCCACAGAGATCGAGCCGCTCAAGTTGTTGCCGGGAAGCAAGAACATGATTGGAGCCAATCTGGAGCTGGTCTCGCAGGAGCGGCGAGAGTATCGCCTGCGCGAGGCCATTCTGCCCGTCCGCAGCAACTACCCCTTCATTATTCTGGACTGTCCGCCAGCGCTCGACCTGCTTACCTTGAACGCGCTGGTCGCCGCCGACGGCCTGCTGGTGGCCATGCAGGCGGAGTACTTCGCTCTGGAGGGGGTTACGGAACTGATGCAGACGTTGGACAGTGTCTGCCAGGCCCTCAATCCTACGCTCTCTCTCGAAGGCGTTCTGTTGACGATGTATGACGACCGAACCAACCTCTCGCAGCAGGTCACGGATAACCTGAAGACCTTCTTCGGAGAAAAGTTGCTGACGACGACCATTCCACGCAACATTCGTCTTGCCGAGGCTCCCAGTCACGGCAAGCCGGTACAACTCTACGATCCACGCTCCAAGGGTGCAGAGGCCTACAACGCGCTTGCCGTAGAGGTGATGCAGCGCAATGGAGTTGTCAGTCCCAGAGCCAGAAAGCTCATGGAGGCCAGCAAGAACTCCGCCGATGAGTCAAAGAGGGTTCCTCGCTTCTGGCCCTACTCGAAGTAACTCCACCTCGGTATCAATTTGGAGCGCCTGTTCCGGCGCTCAGCAATCTGCGGCACCTGTAACTTCAATCTGATACGCCGCAACCAGAAAAGAGGATTCAACGATGGACGCAACTGTAGCGCCGACACCCCACAAGCACCGCGCGGCTCTTGGCAAGGGAATCGAATCCCTGCTAGGACCACGCCAGACCGTAGCTGCCGCAGCCCCATCGACGGGAAAGCCGCTTGAGATTGCTCTCGACAAGATCGAGCGCAACCCTCACCAGACGCGCACTGCCTTCGACGAAGCCAAGCTCGCCGAACTGGCGCAGTCGATCGCAGCAACCGGAGTGGTGCAGCCCGTGGTTGTGCGCGAGCTTCCCGGCGGACGCTATCAACTCATCATGGGCGAGCGTCGCTGGCGTGCGTCGCAGTCGGCGGGAAAAGCGACGATCCCGGCCATCATTCGTCTTGTCTCCGACGAGCAAGCTCTGGAGATGACCATCGTCGAGAACCTACAGCGCGCGGATCTGAATCCGATGGAGCAGGCGCGCGCGTTTGAGCGACTCAGCCGCGAGTTCAAACTGACGCAGGAGCAGATGGCCGTGCGCACCGGAAAGGATCGCGCCAGTGTTGGCAACTTCCTTCGTTTGTTGAAGTTGCCTGCGTCCATCCAGAATCTTGTGGAGTCTGGACACCTCAGTTTTGGTCACGGACGCGCTCTGTTGGCGTTGGAGTCGCCAGAGCGGATGGTAGGAGCTGCGACCAAAATCATGTCGCTGGCGATGTCTGTACGGCAGACTGAGACCTACGTGCAGGGACTGATCAATCCCGAGTTGAAGCCAAAGGCGAAGCAGGAGGCAGCCAAGGTTAAGGCTCTCGATCCCAACGTCCACGAGGCGCAGGATCGCATTCAGCGGCGGCTTGGTCTCAAGGTACACATCGAGGACAAGAGCGGCAAGGGCCGGGTCATCATCGAATACACCGGGATTGACGACTTCGACGCAATCCTGACAGCTCTGGGCGAGGATTAATCTTTTTCCGTTGACTCTGTAAGCGGTGCGTTCAAGAGGTGAACGATTGGCGCGGCCAGTGCGAATCGCCTGACGATCTCCTGCAACAGCACGGGCTGGGTCGCCAGCTCCGCCGGCAGAGTCGCCGCAACGCCCCACTGCCGACAGAGCAGCAGATCCAGCGCGGGAGAATCGGCGGAGAAGCCACGCGGCGGCCGCGTCAACCGATTACCCTCGAACTCGCTCATTGCGGTGCGCAGCTTGCGGCCTGCCAGCAGATCGCGCAGCTCTTCGTGGTGGACTTCCAGATAGCGACGAATCGCCAATGTTTGCGCGGGTGTGGGCATATAGATGCCCGCTGCGATGATGGTCTCCTTCGCGCTGAAGTGGAAGTAGAAGCCTGCGCCAGAGGTCTTCTCCATGCCAGCGCGCGCCCACCATGCGGCTGCATGAGTCTTGTACGGACTCTTGTCGGCGGCAAAGCGCGTGTCGCGGTAGATGCGAAACAGGCACTTCGGCGCGGGACGAACGTGCTCTGGCGCAAAGTCAGCCAGAGCCTCATTCACCTCTTCTACCAGCGCCAACATCGGCGCCTTGATCTCGCGCTCGTAGACCGCCTTGCGCGGATCGAACCACGCTCGATCATTGTGCCGCGCCAGCGAGCGCAGAAATTTAAGCGCCTCCGGCCTGAAGTACGTCCCCATTCCTAGCCGATCTCTTCATTCCAGTTTTCGAGATAGGATTTGAACTCGGACATGAACTTACCGGCGTCGGATCCGTCTACGATGCGGTGGTCGAAGCCCAGGCTGAAGTGCTGGATCCAGCGAATGGCGATGGAGTCGTTGCCGTCCTCGTCGGTCAGCACCGTGGCCTCCTTGTTCATCCCGCCGATGCCCAGAATAGCCGACTGCGGCTGGTTGATGATGGGCAAGCCGAACAGCTCGCCGAAGATTCCCGAGTTGGTCAGGGTAAAGGTTCCGCCGGAGATCTCGTCCGGGGCGAGCTTCTTGCCTCGTGCGCGCGCCGCTACGTCCACAATGGCGCGGGCGATGCCCAGGAAGTTGCGCTCCTCGGTCTGCTTGATGACCGGAACGATCAGCCCCCACTCCAACGCCACCGCAATGCCGATGTTGATGTTCTTGTTATAGCGAATGGCGTCGCCTTCAATCACCGCATTGACGATGGGGAACTTGCGCAGAGCCGCGATGGCGGCGCGCGTGATGAAGGGCATGTAGGTCAGCTTGACGCCGTTACGCTGCTCATACTTCGCCTTTTCTTTGCCGCGAATGCCCACGATGCGCGTCATATCCACCTTGAAGACGGAATGGACATGCGGGCTGGTCTGCTTGGATTCAACCATGCGACGCGCAATAATGCTGCGCATCTTGGTCATCGGCACAATCTCGCCGAGTGCCGGAGCCGATGTCGGCGCGGCGGGAGCTGGGGCAGAGGCCGCAGGCTTGGCCGGAGCCGCAGCGGGCTTGGCCACAGGATTCTCCATATAGCTGATAATGTCGGTCTTGGTGATGCGTCCGGCTGAGCCGGAGCCAGAAACTTGGCTGAGGTCTACATTATTCTCCTTGGCGATCTTGCGTACCAAAGGCGAAGAACGCTGCGACTCGCCGACCGATGCCTGCACCGCAGCGGGTGCAACTGGGGCGGAGACGGCTGGCGCTGCGGGGGCTATTGGAGCGGCTGCGGGGGCTGCCGCAGGCTTGGCTGCTCCACCGCCGATGACCGCGACGACCGTGTTGATGCCAACGGTCGAGCCTTCGGGAAACTTGATCTCGCTGAGAACGCCAGCGGCGGGCGAAGGAATCTCCGCGTCCACCTTGTCGGTCGAAATCTCAAAGAGCGGCTCATCGCGCTCAACCTTGTCGCCAACCTTCTTCAGCCACTTGGTAATCGTTCCCTCAGTGATCGACTCGCCCATCTGCGGCATGGGGACGTCGGTACCCGAGGCCTCGCCGGGGGTGGATTCCGCAGCGGGCGCAGCAACAGCAGGCGTAGCGGCTGCATCGGCAACAGGCGCAGCAACAGCGGCGGACGGCGCGGCAACAGCCTCTCCCTCTTCGGCGACGACGCAGACGACGGTGTTGATCTGCACCGTGCTGCCCTCTGTCACTTTGATCTCTACAAGGGTTCCAGCGGCGGGCGAGGGAATCTCCGCGTCCACCTTATCGGTGGAGATCTCGAAGAGCGGCTCGTCGCGCGCGACCGTGTCGCCAATCTTCTTGAGCCACTTGGTGAGGGTACCTTCGGTGATCGATTCGCCCATCTGGGGCATTACAACGTCAGTCGGCATGAGGATTCCTTCCAGAGTTCGTGGGCGCCGCAAATACGTTCGTCCGCCCTTGGATTATAAGGCTTGGAGTTGCAGGTTTGCTGTGATCGAGAGAACGAAACGCGTTTTGGCCCTGAAGAATAGATGCGCGGAAAGCAGCCGAAGGCACTCATTTTTGCGCTCCCGACGAAACAGTTTTGGCGGGAGCCAGCAGTTGCTCCAGCGACTCGCACCACAGCATCTGGCGATCGAAGACACGGCCAAAGTTGCGCGCCGTAGCGTTGATGGCGCGCTCCATCGTCGGCTGCGCACTGGCATCGGCCTCCATCTCCAGACTGGTGACGCCGCGATCTTTGATCCCGCACGGCACAATCCAGTCGAAGTCGCGCAGGTCGGTCGTAACGTTCAGCGCGAAGCCGTGCGAGGTCACTCCCTGCGAGACGTGTACGCCGATTGCGGCCAGCTTCTTCTCGCGAATCTTCTGATTTAGAGTTGCGTCGGACGTGGGTGCCCCATCCATAACAGTCTTTCCGTCATGAGTGGGATCTAAGCCAGTCGCAGAATCTCCGCCGCCAAAGGTCCAGACTCCGGTGATCTTTGGAATGCGTTTGGCCATCACACCGAAGTCGGCGCAGGTGCGGATCAACGCCTCTTCCAACATGCGCACAAAGTCGACCGGCCCCAGATGCGGCCCGCTCTTGCCCGGCCACTCGCCGCGCAGATCGACGATGGGGTAGCCGACCAACTGCCCCGGCCCATGGTAGGTCACGTCCCCGCCGCGATTGATCTCGTGCAGGGTAACGCCGCGGCTGGCTAGTAGCTCGTCGCTGGCCAGAATATTGGAGCGCGATGCGTTACGACCCAGCGTAATCACCGGAGGATGTTCGAGCAACAGCAGCGTGTCGCCGATCGCGTCAGCCTTGCGCGCAGCGATGACGCGCTGCTGGATCGCCAGCGCGTCATCGTAGGGAACGCGTCCGAGATGGAGTAAATGGATGAACAAGATTGTGCGAAGCTGATTTTCTCCAAGCCTTATACGTTGACAGCCTTGCCTTCGACGCTGCTGAAGGCGTCGAGCAGTGCCTCGGCGACCGTCGGATGCGCGTGGACGGTGAACATCATCTCCTCGACCGTGGCCTCCAACTCCAGCGCAGTAACGCACTCGGCGATGATCTCCGTCGCGGCTGGGCCGATGATGTGGACGCCGAGAATCTCGCCGTATTTGGCGTCGCTGACGACCTTCACAAAGCCGTCGTGTGCGTCCAGAATCGTCGCCTTGGAGTTGCCGACAAACGGGAACTTGCCAATCTTCACCGTGTAGCCCTGCTCCTTGGCCTTGGCCTCCGAGAGGCCCACGCTGGCGATCTGCGGCTCGCAGTAGGTGCAGCCCGGAATGCGCCGACGATTGATCGGACGCGCGTACTTCCCTGCCATTCGCGCCGCAACGATCAGCCCCGCCATGCTGCCAACGTGCGCCAACTGCGGCATTCCGCCAACAATGTCGCCGATGGCGTAGATTCCCGGCTCAACCGTCTCCATCCACTCGTTGGTCATGATGAAGCCGCGCTCGGTGGCGATCTTCGTCTTCTCCAGCCCCAGGCCTTCCGTCCGAGGCGCACGTCCCACGGCCACCAGAACCTTCTCCGCCTGCTTGCTCTGCGGCTTGCCGTTCTGGTCGATCCAGCTCACCAGAGCGCCGTCCTTGTTCTTCTCGATCTTCGTATCCTTGACCGATAGGTTGATGTCGAAGCCGCGCTTCTTCATCAACCGCGTCAACTCCTTGCTGATCTCTTCGTCCTCCACCGGAACGATGCGTGGCAGCATCTCGAGGATCGTTACCTCCGCGCCAAAGCTCTTGAAGATCGACGCGAACTCGATGCCCACCGCACCCGATCCGATGACCACCAGCGACTTCGGCACCTCTGCAATCTGTAGAATCTCGTAGTTGGTCAGGATCGTCTCGTCAGCCTCGTAGCCCGGCAGCATGCGCGCGTTGGAGCCGGTAGCCAGAACAATCTTCTTGGCTTTGATAGTCTGCGTCTTGCCGTCCACCCCTTTCACCTCGACCGCGTGAACGCCGTCCTTGGCCGCCCCAGTCAGCGTGCCATAGCCCTTGAAGGTGGTGATCTTGTTCTTCTTCATCAGGAAGTCGAGGCCTTTGGTGTGGCGCGTAATGACGTCATCCTTGCGCGCGATCACAGTCTTCCAGTTCAGCTTCGGCTCGGAGACGCCCTCGATCCCATAGCGATCCGCGTGATGGATCTGATCCCACAGCTCGGAGCTGAACAGCAGCGCCTTGGTCGGAATGCATCCCCACAGCAGACAGGTTCCGCCCAGCCGGTCGTTCGCATCGACCAGCGCAACCTTCAAGCCATACTGCGAGGCGCGAATCGCGCAGGTGTATCCAGCCGGGCCACCACCAACTACCACCACATCGAAGATCGTCTCTGCCACAGTCGGCTCCTATCGTCTCTGGAATTCTTGACTACTATATCTCTACTGCCCAATTTTACGCTTGGATTCGCCTAACACTCAGATGCTCCAGCCGTATCCCGCGACGCACTCTCATCGCAATAGTACTTTTCAAATTTACGGTATGCCCATAAATGCATTGTCATTCTGACCCTCAAGCGAAGCGAAGGGGAAGAATCCCCGCATTGCTCTTAGCGCAACAATCTACCCCTTTGCTGAAAAACTCTACCAGGCAATATAGACTCCTTTGCCGACCCACTCCGACGAGCCGATCTGCCGCATCATAAACTCCGCCACATCGGTGCGTGAGATGCGCGAGGCCCCCGGCGGCAACGCCTCGCCATCGACCCGACAGCCGCGCCCCGGCCCATTGGTCAGCATCGGCGGCATCACCATCGTCCAGTCCAACCCGCTGGCGGAGAGCGTCTCCCACTGTGCGATCTGCGAGGCCACCGGCCACTTCAGAATCGTCTTGTAGACAATATGATGAACGATCCAGCGTTGAACCGCGGACTGCTTCTTCATCGAGTCTTCCCGTGCCCCAGCCGAACCGAGCGCGATAATCCTCCGCACCCTGGTCTCCCGCATCGCCGCCACAATCAGCGGCACAGCGCGCTCCAGCACATCCTCTCGCCGCCACGATCGAGCACCCAGCGCGGAGAGAACCACGTCGGCCCCATCAATAGTCTGGCGAACCGCCACAGGATCGAAGGCGCTGCCCGCGACGACGCGCACCTGCTCGCGTTGTGCGAACACCTCCGGCCTCCTCACCAGCGCCGAAACCTCATATCCCGCCACCAGCGATCTCTCCGTCAACAACCTGCCCGTACTTCCGCTGGCTCCAAAGATGGCTACCTTCATGGAATGCCTCCCGAGGTTCATGTCCAATTATCCACCGGGCAGGGTTCTTGGTTGTTAATAAAATGGAGTTTATAAATTCCTGAAATAAAGCGTTTTGTCCTTCTTTCCCGAGATACGGACAGGTTTGCTTGCGGGCTTTTGACTCCTGCCTGTGCAGAAGTGCGATAAATAGGGTGCTTCCGCACAGCAGTACACAGGTCTTGCTTCTTCTTCGACATTCTCCATCCAGTTTCCTAAATCAGGACAGGGGAATAAATATCGTGCAATGTGATAGATATGACAGTAATCCACATTTCCAGCGGGAACGGTTACTGCTACTAGTATTTCTCTGTATTTATTAAGTTTTTAAGTAGTAGCCGTACGCCGTAGAGCTTTTGCATCCAGCCCCTCCCAGCCACATTCGCATCGCCCTCGCATCGCACACATCCGTCCACTCTTCCACAAATTAATTCATCGCCGGTGGAGCTTAAACCCAATAGAATCGAGAGGACGACGCAATGGGAGTGCAAACAGCACCGAATTCGGTGTAAAGTTTGGCCAGCATCCTATTGCAACCAAAGAATGCCCGGAGAGATTTCCAAGATGACTGAAGATCAGGATGCAACGCCCGTAGCAACGGAAACAATTCCCGTAGCAACGCAGGAGCCCGAGATGACGACTGAAGTCGCGCCCACTGGAAACGCCGCGCCCACCGGAAACCTTGAGATCAGCGTCTCCCGCGCCGAACTACTGCGCGAGCTGACTGCGGCTCAGTCTGTCGTGGAGCGTAAGACGACCATCCCGATCCTCTCCAACTTTCTCTTCGAGGCCAGCGAAGACCGGCTCTCGATTACCGCCACGGACCTCGATCAAGGTCTGCGCACCAGTTGCACAGCCAAGGTCAAGAAGCCCGGAGCCTGCACTATTCCCGCGCGCAAGCTCTACGACTACATCAAACTGCTGCCCGAGGGCGACATCTCCATCAAACTGATGGACAATCACTGGGTGCAGATCCGCGCCGGTCGCTCCAACACCAAGATGGTTGGCATGGCTCGCGCCAACTACCCGCTGGTTCCCGAGTTCCCCGCCTCTGGAGCGGTCAAGATCTCCGTCTCTGCGCTGAAGAACATGATCTCGAAGACGATCTTCGCCATCTCCAACGAGGAGAGCCGCTACACCCTGAACGGAGCGCTGCTGGTGCTCAAGGCGGAGTCGATGGCCATGGTCGCCACCGACGGCCACCGTCTGGCGCACATCGAGAAGCTGGGCGAGTCGCTCGACGGCATCAACGGCGAGAAGAAGACCCTGATTCCGCGCAAGGCACTCAGCGAGTTGCTCTCTCTGCTCAACTCCACCGAGGCCGAATCGATGGAGTTCGCCGACGATGAGCAGACGCTCTTCTTCCGCGTGGGCAATCGTGTGCTGACCAGCCGCAAACTGACCGGCCAGTTCCCCAACTACGAGGCGGTTCTGCCGCGTGACAACAACAAGTTCGTCATCGTCCGCTCGGAGGACCTGATGGGATGCATTCAGCGCGTCGCCCAGTTCGCCGACGAGCGCTCGGGAGCCATCAAGATTCGTCTGGAGCAGAACGAGTTGAAGCTCTCTTCCTCGTCCACCGACTCTGGCGAATCCGAGGACACCATCGAGACGCCCTACAACTACGACCCCATCGTAGTTGGCTTCAATAGCCAGTACCTGATCGACTTCCTCAAGGCCATTGGCAACACCGGCGAGGTTCGCCTGGAGTTCAAGGACGCGCAGTCCGCCGGACAGATGCGCCCCGAGGACGGCTCGGACGACGTCAAATACCGCTACATCCTGATGCCCATGAGGATCTGATCTTACTCACGGCCCCTGTTGGATCGATACCGTAGCGAATCCCTGCGTACCGGTTGACATGGCGATTTTGGTCACCTCGGCGACTCCCGCAATCTTCATGGGAACGAAGCTGATCGTTCCTCCTGCGTTTGAGACGGCGGAGGTTGGCGTCGCGACGGCCAGCAGCGGAGTCACCGGACAGCGTCCGCGCGTTGGACACGGCATCGCCACCGCGCTCGCCGTCTGGTAGAGGGAGACCGCAGAGCTGGCCACCGGATCGCTACTCGTGTCGGTCACCATCGCGCCGACCGGAGCGAAGGTTCCCGCCAAAGCGATAGACTGATTCGCTCCGCTGGTCAGCGCCAGTCGCCACGCCGACGGATCGACACCCACGGACGCGAAGCTTGCGCACACAGCGGCTGGAATCGTCCACACGCAGGCCTGCCCCGTCGCCTGCACCCCTGCCGCCAGCGGCCCTGCCACCGCCGCAGTCTGCGCCACTCCGTTTGCGTCGATCAGGCTCGTTCCCGGCGAGACGGTCATAGCCCCAGATCCGGTCCAACTCACCGTCGTTTCCACCACCGCCGCGCCGTTCTGGATGACGCTTACCTGCGGAGTCCAGATCGCCGTCGCTCCTGCCGCAATGTACTCCACCGATTGCAGCATCGTCACACTGCGCGCAACCGCCAACAGCGTCGTCGTCTGCACCGCGCCCACCGCCGCCGCCTGTACCGAGACCGTTCCGAAGGCCGTCGGAGTCAGCAGCGTCGAAGCCGTTCCAGTCGAGTCCGTCAGCAAGACGCAGGGCGTCACCGCGCAGCCGCTCAGTTGTGCCGCAACGCTGCCCGTCAGCGTAGAGAAGGTCACCGGCATGCCCGCCACCGGCGTCACGCCGTCGCCCAGAAACACGCGCACCGCGAAGGGGACCGCCGCAGTCGTTCCCACTGACACTGGCCCAATCGGCACAGAGAGCAGAGCCATCCGATCCGGCGCGACGGCGCTGCTATAGGTCAGCGCGCCCGTCATCACTGTCGATCCTCCCGTGGAGAGATCGATCACCGAAACATCGACCTGCCCCGTTGGATTCGCCGCAAACGCGCTCTCTGCCGGGGCCACGGCGACGATCGTCGATGCCGTCCAACTGGCCACCACCGCCGTTACGCCATTCACCGTAACCTTGTTGCCTGCGCGGAATCCCATCCCACTGATCGTAATCAGTCCGCCGCTCGGGCTGACGCTCGCGGGAGCGACCGAGTCCGCATAGAGTACGCGCGCCTGGTACGCGAAGTCTGGCCGCCCATCGCCTCGCGCATCCGCAATGACGAAGCGCAGAGCCTCGGCTTGCGTCGTCGCAACGCTGGTCGCCGTCATTCCCAGCGTCGTTGTGTTGAATGCGGAAGCTGTCGCCGCAACCGTCGGCAGGGTTCCCGTAGCATCGCCTTCGGCCCACACTCCGATCAGAGGCATCGCCTTCCTTGTCGTTGCCAGTCCGCTCTCGTCCAGAGCCGTCACCTCCAGCGTAGCCGTTCTCCCCGCCTGTGCGTTGAAGCTCGACCAGGCCGAATGCTCATGCGCGCACAACACCGCCGTCCACCATCCTCCTGCCGCAACCGATGCCGGAGACGACTCTACACCGTCGCCGCTGGTATCGCAGTTGCTCGCCGCATCGCTCGGCGCAAAGTCGGTCTCCACTGCGCTCCATGGGTACAGATTCACCTGCAAGGGATATTGAGTGTACTTGCTCTGCGAGGCTCCAGAAGGAGTGACTTGTCCTGATCCATAAGGCCCGACCGCATGTGTTCCAACGTACAGCGGATTGATCGCCTCAGTCGTTATCAAACCCAGCATTGGGCCGTTCTGTGCATTCGCAGGATCGATATCCGGAACCCAGCCCATGTAGTAGAAGCCCTCGCGTTGGCCGTCCGTTGTCCCCATGCTCTCGGTCAACCCGGAGGCGACTCCCGTCACCGGGTTCCCGGCATTCTGCTGAAACGAATATCCGCTCACGGCAGACACATCCTCCCACGGCTCGGGAATCGACCACCCGCCCTGCTGGCGCTGCAACACCACATTGACTCCCTGCATTCCTTCGCCTGTAGGAAAGCTCACCGTTCCGTAGGCAACGCTGGCCTGCGTGTAGCTCCATATCTTTCCCCCCGCAGGAGGAGTAACGGGAAACGAGTACATCACCGACATCGGATAGAGCGACGAGATCGACGCCACATCGTCGTCGCGCAGAGTAAACGGCTGTTGCAGGCAAAGGTAGGTGTATGCGCCGCACACAATGTCGATCGGATGCATGATCGGCCAGTGCAGTGCCTGGTTGGCTGTTGCCTGTGGATTTCCTGTGAAAACATTGTCGTTGGTCTGCGACCAGCCCAGCCCGAGTACTCGCCCGAAGGCCCGCTCCAACTGGTATTGCAACTGGTACTGCTGCTGCGGCAAAGCTCCGGTGCAGCGCCCATTCAACACCAGAATCGCGTGCTGGATCACTCCTGCTGTGGAGATCGAGTCCACACTCTCCGTTACTCCATTCTGGCGACACTCCGCCGGGTTGCTCGCCCCTCCACCCAGCAGCATGTCCGTCACCGAGCCGTCGCTGTCATAGATCACCGCAATCGGAATTGCCGCGTAGTTTGTACTCTGCACATCACTCGGAAAGACCGGCCCGTTTACCCCCAG
Source organism: Acidobacteriaceae bacterium (assembly GCA_031296325.1). Classification (GTDB taxonomy): domain Bacteria; phylum Acidobacteriota; class Terriglobia; order Terriglobales; family Acidobacteriaceae; genus Edaphobacter. The sequence continues at coordinate 37,977 of JARLFY010000018.1, forward strand.
ATAGGAGTTCGCCGCACTCACATGCTCGGCCAAAGCTCCTCCGTGGCTGACTACGATCGACGCGGTCGGAACGTTCCATACGCTGGCCGCCGCCGCTACAATCGCATCGGCGGCGGCGTGGTTCACCGAAGCGCTCAAGTCTCCCGGATCGGTAAAGTAGCTTGGATTTATGTCCCAACCCACCGGAATCCCGCTATTTGTGAAGTAGGGTGGGCCGGTCACCCAGCGCGGCCCCGCCGCTCCCGCGTTGATCGCCACGCCCAGCGCTGTCAGCAAGACGACGGCCTGTCTCCAGCCAAGTCCTCTCGGCCCGATCTCGATTCCCGCCTCAGCGCGTCGCATGCTCGGCCTTCTCCCAACTCCGCAGCAAACCCAGAACCGTCGCGTATCCCGCACTCTGCGCGTCGGAGGAGGTCGTAGCCGCAGACGCAGTGTCCACCACTACGTCCGAGCCAGCAACCTCAGCCGACGGCCTCGCCTGCAACCGCGCACTCTCGGCCCTGTACGTCATCGTGCGAACCACCCGCGTCCCCACCCAGCGCAGATCCGCCACACGTCCATCCACCAGCAAAGAGTTCTTCGTCGAAGCCGCTGCGTCCCCAACCTTCGGCCCCGTGCCGCGAATCGGAATGGCTCCATCCATCCCTCCCACCGGAGAACTCAGCCCCGCCGCGCTCGGCGGATAGAGCAGCATCAGGTACCTCTGACCGACGTGAAACGGCTCGTCCTCCGCTGGGCACAATCCAGCCCACTCGCGCAGCGTGTAGGCCTCTCCGCTCACCCCCCGGATCGCGTCCTCCACGGCAAAATCAATCTCCACCACGCCGGTCGAGCCGCCCGTTCCCGGCAGCCGACGCACCCCCGTCACCTCTCCCGTAAAGATGACCCCGGCCTGCCGCGTCATCGCCCGCAGCGCCTCATGGGTCGTCTGCGGAGGAGTCGCCTGCGCCAGCCCGAACTCCGTTCCCAGAGCCAGAGCCAAGGCGCAGCCCATTCGCAACGCCCATCTCTTCGCCATAGCGCACCTCCACCGTTACCCAGTCTTTCGTCATGGGTACGAAGGCGTGCGTCATTGTCGCGTTCTCACACAATACTGTCGCGGAATCGGACATCCAGAGCGTCTTCATCGTTACAGCAAGGTAGGAAAACAATTGTCATTCTGAGCGAAGCGAAGAATCCCCGCTATGGCATCTTCGACTTCAGTTGGATCATTTCGCCGTCCACCGCAAATCGTCCAAACCCGTGATGGTGGATGGTCTTCGGATTCTTCTGCGCCGGGTCGATCCACGCCTTGACCACCTCAAGAATAAAGAGGTTGTACTTGTTGACCAGGCGAGTATCGACCACCTTGCACTCCAGATTGGCGAAGCATTCGACCACCAGCGGCGCGACCACGCACTCGGCGGGTCTCGGCGTCAGATGGAACTTCGCAAACTTGTCCGTATCTAGGCCCGAGCAGTTGCCGATCTCCACGACCTTGGGGGCAAGTTCCAGCGACGGAATGGCGATGACGCATTGTTTGGTGGCGCGCAACGCGGCAAAGCTGTAATCGGCGTTGCTGACGACGCAGGCGACCAGCGGCGGAGTGAACTCGACCATCGTCTGCCAGGACATCGCCATGACGTTGGCGCGCCCCTTGCGAGCGGTCGTCAGCAAGACCACCGGTCCCGGTTCCAGCAATTGATAGACCTTCGATAACGCCAGATCTTTCATACGGTCACTGCTCCTGAAACCTTGTAGATTCAGACTTTGCGTTCATACGGGACGTAGACTGGCTCCCATATATTCGCCTGAATCTGCTGCTTCAACTCCTCTTCGTCGGCCACCTGAGCCTGCCCCTCGCGCAGAGCCTGCCGTCCCACGGCCAGAGCGATCGAGCGGCTGAGCTTGCGCGCGGTTGCGATCGACGGCAGCAGGCTGGCCGTCTTGTCCTTTGCCGTGGGCACCAGCCGCGCCAGTTCCTTGGCTGCTGCCAGAATCATCGCATCGGTGACGCGCCTCGCCTTGGCCGAAATAATTCCCAATGCCAGCCCGGGAAAGATGTAGGAGTTATTGGTTTGGACGATGGGGATCGTCTTTCCGGCAAACTCCACCGGCCCAAACGGGCTTCCAGTTCCGATCAGAGCGCGTCCCTCGGTCCAGTTCATCAGGTCCTGCGGTTTGGCTTCGCAGCAGGAGATGGGGTTGGAGAGCGGGAGCAGGATCGGTCGTTCAGCGTGCTTGGCCATCTCGCGGATCGCCTCTTCGCTGAAGGCTCCCGCCTGGCCGGAGACGCCGATCAGCACGGTCGGCTTGGCGTGGCGCGCCACATCCAGCAGATCGATCTCCCCGTTGGTATGGTGCCAATCCTTGACCTCCTGCTTGCTGCGAGCGTAGGGAAGCTGCTCGGATCGAACGCCCTTACCCCCCTCGACGATCAGCCCGTAGCGGCCAATCGCGTAGATGCAGCTCCGCGCCTCCGCCTCGGAGACTCCCTTGTCCTGCATCAGTTGCAAGATCAGGTTGGTGATACCGATTCCCGCCGTGCCGAAGCCCATCACGACGATGCGCTGCTTCTCCAGCGGCACTCCGGTCACGTTGATCGCAGAGAGCAGAGTCGCCGCAGCAATCGCCGCCGTACCCTGAATGTCGTCGTTGAAGGTGCAGAGCTGATCGCGATAACGATCCAGCAGACGAGTCGCGTTGGTTCGCGCAAAGTCCTCCCACTGCAGGAGAACGTGGGGCCAGCGCTTCTTTACCGCGCTGACAAAGGTCTCGACGAAGGTGTCGTACTTTTCGCCGCGAATCCGGTGATGTTGCCAGCCAACGTACAGAGGGCAGTCCAGCCGATCCTGATTGTCGGTTCCCACGTCCAGCAGGATCGGAAGACAATGCTCGGGATGAATGCCGCCGAGAGCGGTGTAGAGAGCCATCTTGCCGATGGGGATTCCCATTCCTCCCGCGCCTTGATCGCCCAGCCCGAGAATCCGCTCCCCATCGCTGACGACGATGCACTTCACGTCGTCGTAGCACGGATGATTCAGGATCTGCTCAATGCGATCCATGTTCGGATAGCTGAGAAACAGGCCGCGCGGCTTCTTCCATATCTCGCTGAAGCGCTGACACCCCTCGCCCACGGTCGGGGTGTAGACCAGAGGCATCATCTCCTCGATATGGTGAACCAGAAGCGCATAGAACAGCGTCTCGTTCATGTCCTGCAGGTCGCGTAGAGAGCTGTATTGATGGAAGAGGTCGGGCTGATCACGCAGAAACTGAAGCCGTCGCTTGACCTGTCCTTCAAGACTGCCCACGGTGGGCGGCAACAATCCATGCAGGTCGAATGCGTCGCGTTCCGAGTTGGAAAATGCCGTCCCCTTGTTGAGTCGGGGAGAGTTAATTAGATCGAATCCAGAAAGAGAAACCTGACAGATCTCGCCGCTTGCGTCTTGCGGTAGCTCATCGCCCATTCGTATGCTCTCCTGTCCGACTTCATCTCATCGGTTTATAGCCCAATTTTACGCGTAAACGCTGGCTTGCACAGTAACGCTAGCCCGCCATGGATGGCAGGAGTCGGGATCCTGAATGTTTTGTGATGGTCGAGGCGGAGAGATTCGAGCCTCCCCCCTTGAATCTATCGCAGACTTAATCTCTTCTCGAATTACTGTAGACCCTAAATTATTTGTCATTCCGTAGCGCAAGCGGAGGTATCTGCTTATGGCTCGCTCTACGACGGTCTACACTATTACCGAAAATTCACTACGTTCTCATTCGATGCAAGATGGATCTGCTCCAGTCCTGCGGCAGGCTTCGCTTTGGGATGAGCCATCATGCCAGCGATAACCACTCCAGTGCGCGTATAGGATTTCTCGCAGTCCAGACTCGAGGGTCCGCGCATGTTCCCTTCCATGTAGGCCAGCCCGGGACAGCGCGCGCAGGTTCCACTGTTATGCGAACAGGTGGAACAGACCGGAAGATCGTTCACCGTAATCGAACGAACCTCGTTCATCTGCGGCGAGTGCTTCCAGATGTCGATGAATTTGGTTGTACGCAGGTTTCCCGTGGGCAGAGGGAATTGCACGCAGGGATACACGTCGCCATACGGCGAAATGTAGCAAAAGGTGTGCCCAGCGCTGCATGGCAACATCTCCATGGCGTCCTCTTCGGCAAGCGGCCCCTTGGGGAGGTCACAGAACTCTTCCGGACTGGTTCCCAGAAGCGAGGGATCGCGAAACACCTGCTGTAGTTCGGTTTGACCAATGCCCAGATTCAAAATCGAGCGATCGCCATCCATCATTGGAGTAATGGTTGGATCGACCGTGTACTGCGCGCCGAATTCAGCGGCCAGTTCCTGTACTCCGGTATAGTCCTGAAAATTGTTACGCATCAAGACATTGGCGAAGATTACTTTGACCCCGCGCTCCGCCAGAAGTCTGGCCCCGGCCAGCGATCTCTTGAACGAACCCGGCAGTTTGCTGATCGCGTCATGCACCTCTGGACGATGCGAGTAGACGCTGATCTGAACCGATTCCGGAGCCAGAGCCTTGATTCGATCGGCCTCTGCTTTGTGGATCATCACCGCATTCGTCTTCAGCTTGAGGCAGAACATCAGGCTGCGAGCGTGCTGGGCAATCTCGAAGAAATCGCGGCGCATCAAAATCTCTCCGCCGCTGAGGGTCAGGAAGAACACGCCGGCCTCGGCCATTTGGTCGAGCAGATCCTTGATCTCGGCAGTGTTCATCTCGCCGTGATCGTCGTGATCCAGATAGCAATGCACACAGCGCTCGTTGCAGCGATAGGTCAGGTCGAGTTGAACGCCGAGCGGAACGCCCAGCCGCTGGGCCGTGTTGCTCATCTCACGAATAAGCTGAGTCATGGCGCCTCCCTTTGTCACTACGAGGATCTGATTGAAATCCGTGGCCCGTATCGCGATGCAGAGAAATTATTGCGCGTCCACAATGGGTGCATTGGAGACCTTCAGAATGCCATGCTCTTCCAACCCTGCGACCAGTTCCTCGGCATCGCGCAAGGCGACCGCCGGATCCACATCGAACTCCGCGCAGAGCTTTCCAGTCACAATATCTGCCAACGGGGTAACTCCATCGGCGGCCTGCCAGATCGCGGTTGCGGTCTGGTTCAGGCTGAACAGGGTGGAGTCGCGGCCAGACATAATCATCATCTCACCGCCCAGCTTGCGCGCAGCAACGTCTTTGTTTCTAGCGATATAAATAGTGCTCATCCAATTAACTCCCAAATGCGTGAATCTGGAACGAAGGTCAGACGCCGAACCGGAACCGTTTGCACCAGATTGCATACGGAGTCGAAGACGTGACCCACCAATTCCGTATCGTGGGCGAAGAAAAGCACGCTCTCCATTACTGCACGAACGGCGTCGGCCTCGCTTATTGGATCGATTCGGTTCTCCGGTCCCTGACGAAGCAGATAAACGGCCGCCAGCGGCGCACGCACCTTGTCTCCATGCTGTGCGAGTTCCCCTGAAAACGGGGTTCCGAAGGCGATATATCCATCTCCTTCGCGGCGGATATAGGAGATTTCGTCGGTCAGCAAAGTAGCGTCCGCTGGCGCAAGCCGCGAGATTGTGGTCTTTCCGGCTCCAGAGACTCCGGCGAAGAGGAACGCCCGCCCATTGCGCACCACGCTTGCCGAATGCACCAACAAGCCGCCCTGTTTGGCCAGAATCAGCGAATGCACGATGCGAAACGCCGCGTCGATCGCGTAGGGAGCGGCGGTCTGCCGTATGCGCCCATGGCGCAGGTCCGAATCCAGCTCAGCGTGGAAGTCTCCACGCTCCAGAACCCACCGGCCCTGCTCAAAACGAACGCTGAGATCTTCGTCTGGATCGATTGCGCCAGAGAGGCTGGCGGAAGAAACAATCTCCACCTCAAATTTGAAGACAGGCTTTGCCGTCGGATTCACATAAACGCCGTAACGCTTCTCTAGAATCTCGACAAACTCCGGGCTGGTGGTGCGAACCAGAATCGGCATGGAACCGATTTCTACGACGACATCTTGCGCAGTTGCAGCGATCATCAACCTCCCCACAGCAGAGTGTTTCTTCTTTTCAGTCTTCCCAGGCGAAGCAGGAGTCGAACGCAAAGTTCCGAGCGTTGCAAGATTCGGGATACGACGCCATTTCTCCAAACGGGAGTGAGGGCGACCGGACGACCGTCTCGGATGATGGAGACCACCGCACCCAGAACTTCATCGCGTCGGAAAGGGAGATCGTCGTGCGGGAGCGAATCGCCCTGCGTGACGAAGAGATCGCCCCGTTGCTCAACCAATCTGTGGGCTACAAACGCCTGATTGCGATAGCACAAGACCTGTTCGCCGGGAAGAAGTTGCTCCGCGCATTGCTTGCGAACGGTAAGAATATCTCCAGGCCACACCGAGGGGAGCATACTGGTTCCCGTGACCTTCAAACGGACTTCTCCGAATTGGCGGAGAGCTTCGACCGCCAGATCACGCTTGGCTGCCTCGTGAACCTCTCCGACCCGATCCATCGAATTACATCTTTCCATCCATTCACCGCCTACGTTGCAGGTCTGCCCGTCCAGTGACAAGCGCCGCTGGACGGGCTACGACCAGCCGAACTAAGACAACTTGCGGTTTGAATGGCACCCAGATTGCGTAGAGGTCACCTTTCCGCAGCTCAGAGCGCTGGTTTCAAAGACGCTCTCGAAGCGAAAAGCCGGTTTCAGATAAGGCGCCTTACTGGCTGGTTCCTGTGCGGCATTGGATTGTTCGGTCTTGTTCATCGTCATAATCTCCTTCTTAGTCAGAGGCTGAAAAGCCCGTTTCCATTGCCTAGAACTGCGATGTCTGGATGGCGTTGAAGGCAGCGCCAGTATTCGAGGTAGAACACAGGTTCGTGGCTGTTCCGTTGAGCTGCATGAAGTACATCTGGGAGGCTCCAACCTCCGACCCGGACGGAACCGAGTTGTCGATAACGATTCCACCGGTTCCGAAACAATTGTTCTGATTGGCCTCCGCCAGATACTGGGCATAGACGGGGGCGCCAGAACTGACGTTATAAGACAGAACGCAGATACTGCCGGTACCTTGCGCACAACTGCCAATCCCCGACTTGGCGTCCAGAATGGAAAAGAAGATGTAGTCTTTCCCGGTTGTCGTTTTGCCGCCCGAGACGGCGCATGCGCTTCCCGCACCATTACAGAACTCGGTTACCGGAGAAGGATATACCGGGTTAGTTTGGTTGATTACCGTAGAGACGGAAGTTCCCATCGCCGACGCGGCTCCAATTGGAATTCGGTAAAGAATGCCGCCGCCAGTAGCCCCGGCGTTGGCGACTACATAGAGGTTTCCGGCCACCCCTCCGGTGGAGGAGTAATAAATGTTGTCAAAGTCGCCATCAAACAACATCATTGTGCCTGTTCCGAGAGCCTTTAATGTTCCCGAACCACTGGTAAACGATGTGGCGAATTGATAGACGGCATTGTTACTCCCAGAATTGTGCCCAACGAAAACGTAGACTTTTCCGGCGGCGGAGTCCACCAACGGAGCGTCGTAGATTCCGTAGGTGCTGCCAGAGGCCAGACCACTCGACGTACCGCGAATAGCCCCGGAACTGGTTACAGAGTAGAGATAACCGGCAGTGCTGCCTACGAAGATGTATCCGGTGGTCGGATCGTAAACGGGAGAGGCCAGTAACTTCGCGTTAGTACCAAGATTGAGAGGGTTCCCCTCGGCGGGGGTTCCGTTAAACACCCCTGTGAACGAGTGCAGAGTGCCACCGTCATCGCCGACCCACATCTTGTCATCCGCGTAGTCATAGTATGGCGCCGACCAGGTGTCGTTCTGCGCTACGGACGAATACATCAGCGGGATCTGAGTCATGCAGGGAGCCGTGCAGTTGCGATAGAGAGCGAGGGTGGTATTGTTCGTGGTGGTGTTCAGGGATACTACGGAAGAGCTGGCTTTCCACTTGAGAAGCACCAGGCTGGCAGCGCTGCCGGTGGTCTGAATAAACGCCACCTGCGTACCATCCAGAGAGAGCACGGGAGAGGTCTTCACCAAGGCGCTGTTGGCGGTCGTGGAGTTGTAAGCAAAGGCGGTGTTAAAGGCCCAGTAGGTGCTGGGGACAGCTCCGCCACTCGTTCCGGCGCCGCAGCCTGTGCCAGAGGGGCCGGATGTTCCGTAGAGTTCGTTGTAGGCCAGAATCGTCGGCTGGGTCGTCGTCGCTCCCGCCGTACCCGTCGGGTAAACCACGTAATCCGAGGTGCAACTGGCGGCCGTGGTGGAGAAGTTGTTGTAGGAGAACTTTGCCGGATAGGCGTTGGGATTAACCTGCCCCGTCGTACTGATTAATTTGCTCCAGTCCTTATGGATGGCTGTCGATGTCGAGGGATCCTTTACATTTTGCAGCGGCAGGATCGGGCGCTTGGACGGATCCCTGCGCATCTGCTGTAGAGCATAACGAGTGCTGTGCAGCACGGCCTGCGATTGGGCATCCTTTTCCTTTGCTTCCTCTCCCTTCAGACCAAGCTCAGCCGCCGTTGCGGGAGCGGAAAAAACCAGGCGGTGGTGCGTCCAGTCCGTGGGTGTCCCCGTCGTTATGACTGGCTCGGACTGCCCCAGAGCCGAGACCGTCGTCGCGGTCAGCAGCAGTGCGGTCAAAAAACAATAAACTCTACGGGAGGACTTCGATCCGTTTTTGTGTTGCGGAACAGTCAGTCCAACGCTTTGCAGCGAATCGGACACCACTTCAAATTGACTACAGGCGTTTGCGCAGAGTATAGATTCCATCAGACTGAATTTCTCCCTTTTGGCCCAGACTACAAAGAACACACAACGAGGAACTAAATTGCATTTCGTCGCCTAATCGACTAAAAACCTTATAGGTATTCCCTGGAGGCGAAGGCCGGAGATAGACTCCTCCTCTACTCGCCTCGATTTCGGCTCTGCTTATGAGCCAGACTAGCATAGCTACGAAGCACAACTGTACTCGTTAGCAACACTTTAACGCATATCGGTATAGCTAGTACGACTTAAAGAAAAACTACCATCTCCCATATCTGCTTACAACACTTTTATGCATTACAGTAAGAATGAAATTGCTCTCGTTGCAGCCTTGCAGCTTTCTCTCTGTGGGCAAAATCAGAAGGAACTGGATCGTCGTGCCTGACTGCGCTGTGCCAAACTCGATCCAATTGCTTCTCCACTGCGCCCGTGGCGGCAACGCTGACCGTGATGGCGTTCGAGAGTTGGCCCGAGAGATCGCGGATTGGGATGCCCTGACCACGGCTGCGGAGTACCACGGATTAACGGCTCTGCTCTGCCGTTTACTGGAAGAGTCCTGTCCCGATCTGGTTGCGCAGGATGTGGCCAGCCTCCTCCGCAAGGACTACCGCGACTCCGCCGCGCGCAACCTGATTCTGACCTCGCAGATGTTCTCTCTGGTTGATCTGTTTCAGGCCAAGGGCGTCAACGTGCTGGCGCTCAAAGGCCCCGTTTTGGCCGAACTGCTCTATCCAGACCCCGTGCTGCGCCCTTTTTCGGATCTGGATCTTCTGGTGCGCAAGCAGGACGTGGCACACGCCTCGTCGATTCTCGCGCAGGAGGGATACGCCCTCAGTCCCCATTTGGCGCGCCTGTCGCTGCGCACTCTGCTGCGCCTCAACTACGCGTTGCTCTTCCGCCATGGACGCGGGGCGTATGTGGATCTTCAATGGGAGGTTGGCCCATCCGACTATCCCTTCCGCTTTGATATGGAAATCCTGTGGCGCTCGTCGAGCCAGACTCGGATCGACGGGCGAGAGGTTGCATGCCTCTCGCCGGAGAGTCTGCTGCTGTATCTGTGCGTGCACGGAACGAAACACATGTGGTCGCGTCTGCTGTGGATGGGAGATGTCGCCAGATTGGTGCGGACGCCCCTGAATTGGCCAGAAGTTTTGGCCCTCGCAGCAGAGGCAAAGTGCAGCAGGCCGCTCTTGTTGGGCCTGTTGCTGGCGCACGAATTGCTGGAGGCTCCCCTTCCCGAAGAGGTTCTGCAACTCGCTCTCTCCACTCAGGCCGTTCAATTGCGGGCAACTCAGGCGACCCGGCGACTGCTGTGTGCCCAGCCTTCCGAACCACGAAGCTGGGAGTTTACAGTCTTTAACGCTCGAATGGCGGAACGGAGTTGGGAGAAGGTGCGGCACTGCGCTTCGATGCTCAAGGCTCCAACGGAATGGGAGTTGGAAATACTGCCTCTGCCTGAGAGATTGTTCTTCCTCTACTATCCCGTGCGTCTAGCGCGGATCGCTCTAAAGTACGGATCACGCCTGACCCAGCGTCTGCCCCATAAATAAGGATGGGGGGCAGATGGAAGGCCAGCGCCATGTCTGTGGTTCAGGCTGGAGTAAGGCGCGGCTTTGGCGCTTGGCTCTGCGGCTTTGACGCTTCGAGGGCGTGGGCCAAGGCGAAGTAGCGTTGGGCGCGGGAGACGTCCTGGGTGATCTGGGCGAGGAGAGATTTCGGGCTGGAGAAGCGGCGCTCGTGACGCAGGCGGCGCAGGAAGGTCAGGCGGAGCGGGGTCTGCCGGGTGAGGGCCTGCGCGCCTTCGAGTGGGTGGAAGTTGAGCAGGTGCGACTCTACGGCGAAGGAGTCCGGGCCGAAGGTGGGGCGGTTGCCAATGTTGGTGACGGCCTGAAAGGTTTCGGCGTGAGGGGTTCCGTGGCCGACCTCGAGCGTGGTGACGTAGACGCCGTGGGCGGGAAGAATCTCGACATAGGGGGCGAGGTTGATGGTGGGGACGGCGTGGCGGGTGCCGAAGCCACGGCCTGAGGCGGGAGTGCTGTCGATGGCGAAGGGGCGACCGAGCAGGACGCGGGCCAGACTGACGTTGCCCGAGGCGATGATGCGACGGATGCGGCTCGACGAAATGGAGTTGCCACGCAGGCTGCGCGGGGCGTAGACGATGACGTTGAAGCCAAGCTCGCGGCCCAGAGATTCAAGGCTGTCGGGGCCGGTTACGGCGGCCTCGGCGTGATGCCCAAAGCGGAAGTTCTCTCCCTCGTGGATCTCGACGGCGTGGACGGCTTTGACCAGAACGCGGGTGGCGAAGTCGCGCGCAGGCATGTGGCGGAGGGCGTCGGTGAAGGGAAGGACGAGTGCTGCGTCGATGCCGGTGGCGGCGAGGTACTCCAGCTTGCCCGCGAGGCTGGTGATGAGATGATGCGGACGCTCCGGCGTGAGGACACGGGCGGGATGCGGGTCGAAGGTGATGGCGAGAGAACGGGCTCCGAGGAAGCTCGCGCGGGAGATGACCTCGGCGATAACGCCCTGGTGACCCAGATGCACCCCGTCGAAGTTGCCGATGGTGGCAACGGTGGGGAGGACGGGGAGATCGGCGAGTTGAGTGTAGATGCGCATTTGGTTCTCTTCAAGGGTAATGCAGGCGAGGCATATTGTTGACGGCTCGTTTGAGCGTCAACCATTTACGGCAAAGGCAAAGGCGAGAAGCAGATTCCTCCGCTTCGCTACGGAATGACAAACATAAAGGCTACGGAATGACAAACAAAAACGAGCAACGGCAACAACAGATCCCCTTCGGGGATGACAAACGAAGAACTGCTAAATGACAAACGAAGAGGGGGCGGACTGACAATTCAAAAGGTTTCGGATAAATCAACATGGATAGCTCAGGAGGGTGGCTCGATCGGCGCGGGTGGTTGCGGGTCGATGTCGAAGGTGATTTGCAGGCCGTCGTGGGCGAGGCGGATGTGGGGAGGCAGCGCGGCGTTGGTGGGAGCGTGATCCAGACCATGCGAGATGTGGGTGAAGTAGGCGCGGCGCGGTTGGAGCCGCTCGACGATGGCGATGGAGTTGGCCAGATGCGAGTGCGTGGGGTGTGGCTCGATGCGAAGAGCGTCGAGGATCAGGACGTCGAGATCGGCGAGCAGAGGATAGCTCTCGTCGGGCAGGCTGCTGAGATCGGTGAGGTAGGCCGCGGAGCCGAAGCGGTAGCCGGTGATGCGCTGGCGACCATGGTTGACTGGGATGCGCTGGAAACGGACTCCGAAGAGGTCTACCGCCGCGCCGGGCGTGGATGGGATGCGGTGCAGGGCGACATGGGCGCTGGTGGGGTAACGGTGGGTGGAGCGCGTGTCGAAGGTGTAGTCGAAGATGCGCTCGATGGTCTCGGCGGTGGGTTCGTCGGCGTAGAGGGGAAGGCCCTCGGCGTTGTGAAAGCTGAGGGGGCGGAGGTCGTCCATGCCGAGGATGTGGTCGGCGTGGCCGTGGGTGTAGAAGACCGCGTCGAGGCGGCGGATGCCCTCGCGCACCGCTTGAGCGTGGAAGTCCGGGCCGGTGTCGAGGACAACGTTGCGCCCATCCCATTGCAGCAGGACGGAGGGACGGGTGCGACGGTTGTGCGCGTCTCCCTGCGGCGAGACCGCAGAGGCGCAGACGGCACAGTCACAGCCGAGCGTGGGAACGCCCATTGATGTGCCGGTACCGAGAAAGGTTAAGGTGGCTTGCATTGGCCAAAGTGATGCTACACGAACGTTTATGGGGATCCGAGCGAAATACGGGGATTCTTCGCTGCGCTCAGAATGACATTTCTTATACGAAGGTCGATCCGCACCGGATCGACCTTACTTCCATTCCCAGCGCGAAAACTAGCGGACGATGGTGGGGCGACCGGGAGGGATGGGGCCTGCTCCGGGGGGCGGCGGCTGGCGGCTGGCGGCAGAGCGGGTGAGGGCCTGCGTGACCTCCAGGAAGCCCATGCGAATCTCAAAGAGAGAGGTGTCGAGCAGGCGGGTCTCCTGCTCAGTGAGGTTGCCGCGAGTCTTCTCGGCGATGACGGCGAGCATGTCGATGCTCTGGCGCGCTCCCATCAGGTCGATCTTGGGTTGCTGGCCGGGCTGGGTGTTTCCGCCAAGCTGAATGATTGCAGTCATATAGATGGACTGGACGATCTGCGCGAAGCTCATGGCGGGCGGGTGATCCATGCCGGGATTGGCGGCGCGGACGGCGGTCTCCAAGTGATCGGTGGTCGCCTTGTAGGCGGCGTGGGCCTGCTCCATCTCGCTGGCCGTGGGCGGCGGCGGAAGGTTGGGATTTACTGCGGAGGGTTCTGCTGGCTGTTCGGAAGGCTCGGGAGCGGCGTGGGGAGACTTGAACTCGATCGGCTCGGCGGCGTGGTGCGAGGTCTCCGACGGCACAGCACTTTCAACCGGCGCGGAGGCTGCGCGGGGCTCGCGGGCGGGCGAGGGATCGGCGTCTGGACGGGGTGTTCCATCGGAGGTGAACTTGCGGCGGTCGGTGACGACGAAGGGCTTGTTGCTTTCGGGCTTGGTGTATTCGGACATAGGGGAACACTCTTTCCGTGGAAACTGATTTCAATTCTAGTCTGCTATAACGAGAATTTACAGGATGGCGAATGGCAGCGGGATCGGAGTCGCGGTGCCTCCGAGATAGGTCAGGGGCAGGTTGCGGTCGAGAGCCTCGCGGCGAATGATTCCGAGGGCGAGTTGCGTCGGCTCGGTGTGGCTGGGGAGAAGGATGGAGGCGACGCTGGTGAGTTCGGCTACGGGAACGCCGTCGGCTTCGAGCGAGGTGCCGGGAGTGGGAAGCGATCCGGTGAGGGCGAAGCCGCTGAGAGCGCGGTGAACCTTGCCACGCGAACGGATGCGCTCGACGATCTCCTGGCCGATGTAGCAGCCCTTGGTGAAGTGCAGGGCGCGGGTTTGGCTGGTCTCCTGCGGCAGGTCGCGTTCACGAATGTCGGTGCCGTAGCGCGGAGTTCCTTCGAGCAGGCGGAGGTCTTCGAGGGACTCTGAGTTTGCCTGTGCGGCTCCTGCGGCGACGAGCGCGGCGGCAAGCTGCTGGGTTGTCGCTGGATCGGCCCAGAGTTCGAGGCGCGGAACCAACGGGCTATGCGCGTGGAGGATGTCGACCGGTGCGGCGTTCCAGAGAGTGGATTCGAGGTAAAGCGAGTCGTGCGGCTGTGTGGCGAGGCCGATAGAGGTCAGCAGTGCGGCCGATTGCGGGCCAACGAGAAGAAGGCCGGAGCGTGGCTCGGAGATCTCGGCTAGCTCCACGTCGTCCATGATGATGAAGTGGTCGAGCTGGGCGAGGAGCTTGGCGAGCTGATCGCGGCTGGTCTGGAGCAGGATCGCATCGGGAAGCAGGAAGGCGGTCAGATCGCCCTGAATCTGTCCCTGCGCGTTGAGGACGAAGTTGTAGCAACCCACTCCGGGAGTGAGCTGCTGGATCGAGTTGGTGACCATGCCGTTGAGCCAGCGCAGGCGGTCGGGGCCAGTGACACGCAGCCATCCGACGTTGTCGAGAGGCGCTAGGGCGGCGGATTGGAGCAGGGCGGCGAGGGACGCGTTGGAGTCTTGTGAGCTGGTCATATTTGAATTAGATCGAGTGCGGCGAGCGAACGATTCCTCTTCGGGATTTCGATAGGTCGGGCCTTCAGCCCTCGGTCTTGTGCGGGCCTTGGATCTCGGGCTTCGCCCAAGGCTGGTATAGGGCGCGCCTTGGTCGCTTTCGGGCAAAGGCAAAGGGCAAAAGAACATAGGCAAAGGCAAAGGCGAGAGCAAAGACAACATCAAAGACAACAGTAAAGGCTGGTGGTGCGATCTGTATTCATCCCACCCATCGCGATGTTGCTGCGATGGATGGGGCACTCGTTATGAAGCAAGGGCGAGAAGCAGATTCCTCCGCTTCGCTACGGAAGGACAAGCGAAGTTCGCTGCGGAAGGACAAGCGAAGAAAGAGCAACGGGCAAGAACAAAGCGTTATGCAGAGAACTGCGTACACTGTGATTATAGCGACCGGATATGGCGGTGGCGTGGAGGTTTGGTGGTGAGTTCGATGCGGCGTTTGATTGGGGCAGAGTGGTTGCGCAGAGGATTGTTGGCGCTGGCTTTGGTTGCGCTTGGTGGCGGCGTTGTGTTCGCGCAGGGATCAGGCGCATCGGGTGCGGAGGCGAAACAGGGTTCCGCAAGTGCGCAATCTTCATCGCCAAGTACGCCGCAGACAGTGCCGAATGCGCTGCCGGTGGCTTCTCCTTCGCCGAGCACTGCTTCTCCCTCGCCGAGCGCAGCTCCTCTGCCGAACACGGTTCCCCCGAGCGCGACTTCTCCGCTGACCAAGGCGCAGGCCAGGGAGCTGTTTCAATCCGTCGACGAGATTCTGGCGTTCGTCAGCAAGGATACGGATCTGCCGATTGTGCATGGCGTGAAGCGCAAGATGCTGACGCGCGATGCGGTGAACAAATATCTGCGGGGAAAGTTCGATGAGGATGCGGGAGCGAAGCGGCTACAGCGATCGGAGATTGTGCTGAAGAAGTTCGGCCTGCTGGATCGCGACTTCAACCTGCGTCCATTTATGATCTCGCTGCTGACCGAGCAGGTGGCGGGCTTCTACGACAGCAAGACCAAGACGGTGAACCTGCTGGATTGGATCGCTCCCGAGGAACAGAAGCCGGTATTGGCGCATGAATTGACCCATGCGTTGCAGGATCAGAGGGTGGGGCTGTCGAAGTGGTCGTCGGTGGGATCGAATGCGATTGCCAGGAATGCGATGGAAGACAATCAGCACATCCAGACCGACGAGGCGGATACGGCGCGCGATGCGGTGGCCGAGGGACAGGCGATGGTGACCTTCCTCGACTACTCGCTGCGCGAGACGGGCAAGACGCTACAGAGCGCGCCGGAGTTGATGGAGAGGCTGAAGGGATCGCTGTCGGATACCAGCGGATCGCCAATTCTGGAGCGGGCTCCGCTGCTGTTGCAACGGTCGCTGCTGTTTCCCTACAGCGAGGGGATGTGCTTCGAGGACGCGATTCTGGTGAAAAACGGCAAGGACGCGGCCTTTGGCGCGGTTCTGGCTAGCCCGCCGAACTCTAGCTTCGAGATTCTGCACCCGGAGGCCTACATGGCGCACACTCCGGTTCCGGTGCTGCGGTTGCCGGATATTCATCCGCTGATTGACGCGCAGTACACGCCATATGACGTGGGAGTGATGGGGGAGTTCGATGTGCAGATTCTGACCGAGTTGTTTGGCGGGCAGGAGATTGCGGCGGCTCTGGCTCCAGAGTGGCGCGGAGGCATCTACTATGCAGCGCAGAGGAGATCTGCGGTGACGGCGGCGGAGAAGGCCTCGACCGCGTCGATTGCTCTGCTGTATGAGTCGAAGTGGAGGAATGAGGACTCGGCGCGGTCGTTCCTGCGCGTCTATGCGGGGGAGCTGCCGCGCAAATACTCTGGGCTGGCGCGCCGGACGCAGGACGAGGCCGACGAGAGCGAGCAGGTCTACTCGACCAGCGAGGGCGACGTGCTGCTGTCGATCGACGGGACGGGAGTGTTTATCAGCGAGGGATTTCCCCTGGAACTGGCGAGGAAGCTGCGAGATCGCGTGGGGAAGGCGCAGTCCGATGGGCCGCTGGAGGTGGCGGGAGCAGGAAATAGAGGCGGCTCGAATGCCTTCGCGCGGGACGCTGGGGCCTTTGATCCGGGGCTGTCGCTGGCGCAGAAGATTTCTTCGGCGGGCGTGATGAAGGCGGCGATAGACGACGCGGAACGATATACTCTGAAGCGGCAATAAAGATGGGATCGACGCGCAGCGAGCGCGGACGAGATTGGAGCGAAGTACATGCAGATTGCAGAGATTGGCATCATCGGAGGCAGCGGCCTGTACGCCATGCCGGGGTTGACGGGAGTACGCGAGCATGTGGTGGAGACGCCCTTTGGCAATCCCTCGGACGCGTTCATTCTGGGCGAGTTGGAAGGGCGCAAGGTGGCGTTTCTGGCGCGGCACGGACGCGGGCACAGGATTCTGCCCAGCGAGCTGAACTTTCGCGCCAACATCTATGCGATGAAATCGCTGGGCGTGGAGCAGATTCTCTCCGTCTCCGCCGTGGGTTCGTTGAAGGAAGAGCATAAGCCGACCGACTTCGTGATTGCCGATCAGTTTATCGACCGAACCTTCGCGCGCAATGGGACGTTCTTTGGCGAAGGGATTGTGGCGCACGTTGGGTTTGGCGATCCGGTCTGCGCTTGCGTTGGCAAGGCTCTGGCAGATGCCTGCGCGGAGGTTGGCGTGGTGGGCAAGCGTGGCGGAACCTACGTCTGCATGGAAGGCCCGCAGTTTTCCACCCGGGCGGAGTCGAACCTGTATCGCAGCTGGGGCGCGGATGTGATTGGGATGACCAATCTACAGGAGGCCAAGCTGGCCCGCGAGGCGGAGATCTGCTACGCCACAATGGCGATGGTTACGGACTATGATTGCTGGCGCGAGGGACATGACGACGTGACGGTCGATCAAATTATTGCGGTCTCGCACAAGAACGCGGACAACGCAGCGAAGGTTGTACGAGCCGCAGTGGCGAAGATGCCGAAGGAGAGAACCTGTTCGTGCGGCAGTGCACTGAAGTTTGCCGTGATGACGGATCCAAAGGCAATTCCACAAGCGGCACGGGAGCGACTTGGATTGCTGATTGGCAAGTATTTGTAGGCTACATATTCGCGTTGGCGAATATGTAGCTGTATTGTATTCGCCTAGACGTATATGTGTAGCTGTAATTGAAGTTACGGATTGATTGGGAGGTAGGAGTATGTCGATACTAGTGGTTGGATCTGTGGCGTTCGATAGTATTAGTACGCCTCACGGGAAAGTGGATCACTGTCTGGGCGGCGCTGCGACGTACTTTGCGCTGGCTGCGAGCTACTTCGCCGATGTACGCGTGATTGCGGTGGTTGGCGAGGACTTCCTGCCCCAGCATGAGGCTGTGTTAACGGCGCGAGGCATCGACACGCGGGGCATCGAGACTGCGCCGGGGCTGAGCTTTCATTGGATGGGCGCGTATGCCGGAGCGATGAATGAGGCTGAGACGCTGAACACGGACCTCAACGTCTTCGCGGATTTCGAGCCAAAGATTCCCGCAGCCTATCTCGATAGCGAGTATTTATTTCTGGCCAACATCGATCCCTTGTTGCAGGCTCGGGTGCGCAACCAGATGCCGGATGTGAAGCTGGTCTGCGGCGATACGATGAACTACTGGATCTCTGCACATGCGGAGAATCTGGCGAAGGTGTTGCGCGAACTCGACGTGCTGCTGATCAATGACGGCGAGGCGCGAATGCTGTCGGGCGAGCAGAACGCGACGAAGGCGGCGGCGAAGGTGTTGTCGATGGGGCCAAAGTCGCTGGTGATGAAGCATGGCGAGTACGGAGCGACGGCCTTCTTCGGAGCGCATTCGTTTGCAGGCAAGGCGACGTCGAGGCCGTTCCGCGCTCCTGCGATGCCGATGGCCGAGGTGGTCGATCCGACTGGAGCGGGCGACTCGTTTGCCGGAGGATTCTATGGATACATCGCTTCGCAGCCGGAGTTGACGCCGGAGGTCTTTCGGCGGGCGATGTTCTACGGCGGCGTGATGGGATCGTTTGCGTGTGAGCGATTTGGCACGGAGCGCTTGCAGTCCTTGACACGCGAGGAGATCGAAACTCGCTTCAAGTTATTTAGGGAGATGTCGCACCTTGCCCCAGAGATCTAGAAAAGAACGGACGATGACGGCACCGCGCGGATCGCGACTCTTTGGGAGTGGGCGATCCGGCGCGCCGGCTGTTGCTGCGGATTTCAACTCGGACGCAGTGGAGCCAGCGACGCGCGAGGAGATCTTTCCTGTGGCGATGGCGGCGGTGCTGCTGGGATTCATGGCACTGATCGTCTGCTATACGCGCGGCTATCTGCTGCTGTATGGCGACGCTGTGGCGCATCTGGGAATTGCGCGGCGAATTCTGGACACGCGCAATCCGGGGTTGGTGCAGTTGGGCGGAGTTTGGCTGCCGCTGCCGCATCTGTTGATGCTGCCGTTTGTGCAGAAGATGGAGTGGTGGCAGAACGGGCTGGCCGGGGCCTGGCCTTCGCTGATCTGCTACATTCTGGGCGTAATTGGCTTTTTTCGCCTGAGTCGGCGGATGTTGGCGCCGCGCTGGGCTTTGGCGGCGACGGCGTTCTATGCGCTGAATCCGAATCTGCTGTATCTGGCCACGACGGCGATGACGGAGCCGCTGTTTCTGGCGCTGCTGATCTGGCTGGCGCTGGTGACGGTGGAGTGCGTGGAGGCGATTCGCGCGGATCAAGCGACGCAGGTGAAGCGGCGGCTGATCGCTCTCGGACTGCTGATCTTTGCCGCCGTGTTTACGCGCTACGACGGATGGATTGCGGGCGCGGCGGTGTGGTGCGTGGTGGCCTGGCAACTACTGCGCGCGCGCGGATTGTGGCGACGCGTGGGTGTGTCGTTCGCGGTGTTTACGCTGCTGGCGGTTGCCGGGCCGCTGCTGTGGCTGTGGTACAACCGACACTTTTGTCACGATCCGCTGGACTTTATGCGCGGGCCTTACTCGGCTCCGGCGATTGAACGCAGGACCTCGCCTCCGGGATCGAAGCACTATCGCGGGTGGCATAATCCGGGCTGGGCGGTGCTGTTTTATACGCGCACGGCGCAGGTGGATGCGGCGGCGTGGGAGACGGGATTTGCGCTGCTGCTGGCCAGCGTTGCGGGGATCTGGGTTGCGCTGCGACAGAAGATTGCGCGGGCTGCGCTGTTGCTGTGGATTCCGCTTCCCTTCTACGTCTACTCGGTGGCTTATGGGTCAGTGCCGATCTTTATACCTGAGCTTTATCCGCACTCGTTTTACAACGCTCGCTATGGGATGGAGATGCTGCCGGCGTTGGTGTTGTTTGCTGCGGTGGCTGCGGCGGCGTGGGAGCGGAGTCGCGCGAAAACGGTTTCGCCCAGCGCTGGAGCGGGCAAGACGGTGCGACCGCTTTATCTGGTGGGGATCGCGTTGGCCGTGGCGAATGCGCTGGGATTGGTTTATGGAACGGCAGTGGTGCAGAAGTGCGCTGGGTTGATTGAGCATCGCCCAAGCACCTTGCTGGCGCGTTACGATATGCCGCTGGTGTTGAAAGAGGGGGTGGTGAACGCGACCACGCGGGTTCCGTTCGAGCGAAATCTGGCGCTGGCTCTGGCGGATCTGCCAGCGGGCGCGCCGATATTGATGCAGGAATCGGATCACATTGGGGCGTTGCAGGACGCGGGGATTGCACTGCGCCAGACGATCAACGAGAGCGACTACGACAGTTGGCATGCGGCCTTGCAGGCTCCGGCGGATCATGCGGCGTATGTCGTTGCCCTGACCGACGACGCGGTTGCGAAGGCTGTGGGCGAACACCCGGAGGGCCTACAGGAGTTGACGATTTTGTGCGGCACAGGACAGCCCTGCGCGCGCATCTATCAGTCAGATCGGTTTGCTGCGACGGGGGCGGCAAGGAGCAAGTAGGACATTTTCCGCAATGGGGAAGTCCATCGTGGAGCGAGAAAAACAGATTCCTTCGCTTCGCTACGGAATGACAAAAAATAGGTCTATAGCGACAGTGAAAATGCTGTAATGCGGTGCTACTATCGCTGCGAAGTCAAAATAATCCTATGATCGTAAACTTACCGATTCACTTCAGCACGATTGAGCAAGTGGTGTTTCTGCAAGGCACCACGACGCGGTTGTTAATGGCCTGCGCCATGGGCGGACTGATCGGCATGGAGCGGGAGTGGCGGCACAAGGCCTCGGGGCTGCGCACCAACATGCTGCTGTGCATGGGATGCGCTCTGTTTACGGTGCTGTCAGGCGTGCTGGCCGGGGCGGAGACGGGCGACAAGAGTCGCGTGGCGTCAAACATTGTGCAGGGGATTGGGTTCCTCGGCGCGGGCTTGATTCTGCATACGCGCAATCGGGTTCTGGGGCTGACCAGCGCGGCTACGGTCTTCGTGGTGGCGTCGATTGGGATGGCCTGCGGAGCGGGGTTATACGTCGAGGCGGCGATTGCTACGGCGATTGTGTTTATTGCGCTGCGGTTCATTGGAGTGCTGGAGACGCGCTCGGGATGGAAGCGTTACCCGATGCTGTATGAGGTGCGCGGGAGCGACGAGGGTCGGATGTTTACAGCGATTCTGGCGGTACTCGATCGCGAACAGATACGGCTGAATATTGTGGAACGAGACAGAGTGGGCGATTTGGATCGAGTCACGTTTACTCTGCTTGCCAGCGGCGCTCGGCATAGTCAGTTGCTTGCGGAGTTGGTGGCGAGCGATGCGACGGATCAGGTGGTTGCGTTCCGCGATGAAGAGGAAGATTAGAGCATTTTCGGTAATGGTGTGAACCGTAGTAGTGCGAACGAAATGCGGGGATTCTTTGCTTCGCTCAGAATGACAATCCGTTTCTGGTCTACAGTAATTCGAGAGATGCTCCAAGGAGAATGATGATTGATTTTGTGAAGGCTCATGCCTGCGGCAATGACTTTTTGATTCTGGACGAGGCGTTGGCGGGCGGCGCTCATGCGGCGTTGGCGCAGAGGCTCTGCTCGCGAAACACCAGCGTTGGCGCGGATGGAATCGAGTTTCTGGAGCGCCGCTCGAATGGCGAATTCTATCTGCGGCTGTTCAACGCCGATGGCAGCGAGGCGGAGCTGTCGGGCAACGGGACGCGCTGCGTGGCGGCGTGGCTGGCCGAGAGCGAGGGACTCAAGCAGGTTGCGCTGGGAACGTTGGGCGGGGTGCGAAGTTGTCGCGTGATTGGTCGAGAGGGCGCGAGCTACCTGATCGAGAGCGAGATGGGAGTGCCGCAGGTGGAGGCGCGAACGATTGAGATTCCCGGAGTGGGCGCGGTCGCAGGAGCAGTGGTGAACGTGGGGAATCCTCACTTCGTGCTGTTCGTCGAGCGCGAGGACTTTGGCGCGCATGGGCTGAGCTGGCAGGAGTTGGGGGCGAAGATTGCGACCAGCCCGCTGTTTGCTCATGGAACCAACGTCGAGTTTGTGCAGGTGCGCTCGGCGACGGAGATTGCGTTTCGCATCTATGAGCGCGGCTGCGGGCCGACGACCTCTTCGGGGACGGGGACCTGCGCGTCAACCTCTGCATCGATGGCGCTGCGCGGGACGGCGCGCGAGTTGAAGGCGATTGCCGAGGGCGGGGCGCAGAGAACGGTTTGGCCCACGAACGACGCGGTGATGCGCCTGACCGGGCCAGCGGAGATCGTATGTCAGGGGAAGGCGTTTCAAGTGAATGCAGCGGTGGCGGGCAAGCCAGCGGTGGTGCTGTTTTGAGTGGGTTGATCAAGCCTGCGGCGCTGCGGGCGGGGGGTACGCTGGCGGTGCTGTCTCCGGCGAGTACGCCGCCACGCAACGAGGTGCAGGCCGGAATGGAGGCGCTGCAGGGGCTTGGCTACAAGACTGTGCTGATGCCGAATGCACGCAAGCCGGGACCGATGTATTACGCGGGAACGGTGGAGCAGCGGCTTGCGGATTTGCACGCGGCGTTTGCCGATCCTGCGATTGATGGGATCGTTTGCACGCGTGGCGGATGGGGCTCGGCGGAGCTGCTGCCGCATCTCAACGCGGAGCTGATTCGCGCCAACGCCAAGGCCTTTGTGGGATACAGCGATCACACCTCGTTGCATAACTGGTTGATGCGCGTGGCGGGGATGATGAGCTTCTATGGTCCGATGGTTGCGTCGGACTTTTCTCGCACAGAGGGCGTGGATTCGGCGAGTTGGGGGCATGTCTTCGGCGGCGATGCGAACTGGTCGTTGGGCGCGGACGATGGGTTGAGGGTGTTGCGTCCGGGGCTGGCGGAAGGGACGCTGGCGGGTGGATGTCTGTCGATCTTTGCCGAGGCTCTGGGTACGCCCTATGCGGCGTTGCCTGCGAGCGCGGAGAAGCCGCGGATTCTGTTTCTAGAAGACGTGGGGACGAAGCCGTATCAGTGGGATCGGATGTTGCTGCACCTGCGTTATGCGGGGATGCTGGATCATGTGGCGGGCATCGTCTTCGGCGATATGCGGCAGTGCGTTGCGCCGGAGGAAGAGATCTGGCTGGAGGACGCGATCCTTCATGCGCTGGCGGACTTTGCCGGGCCGATTGCGATTGGGCTGCGCTGTGGGCATGTGGATGGCGCGAATATTACGCTGCCGCTTGGGGTGCGCGTTCGGCTGGACCTGAGCGCGGAGGGGAATCCGCGTGTGGACTTTCTGGAAGCGGCGGTTACGGTCTAGTCTTGAGTAATTATGCATAGTTCAAAACATATCCATCTGATTGGCGTGTGCGGTACGGCGATGGCCTCGCTGGCGGGGATGCTGAAGGCGCAGGGACACCGGATCTCCGGCTCGGACGCAGCGGCTTATCCGCCGATGAGCGACGTTCTGGAGGAGTTGGGGATCACGCTGCATCAGCCTTACGCGGAGGCAAATCTGGAGCCGCGACCGGATCTGGTGATTGTGGGCAACGCCATCTCGCGCGGCAACGTTGAGTTGGAGCGTGTGCTGGATACGCGGATTCCGTTTACCTCGATGGCGGCGGTGCTGCACGACGAGTTTCTGGCGGGGCGCGAGTCGCTGGTGGTGGCCGGGACGCATGGCAAGACGACGACGACCAGCATGCTGGCGTGGATCTACGAGGTGGCTTCGCGTACGCAGCCGCAGTTTGCCCCGTCGTTTCTGATCGGCGGCGTGGCGGAGAACTTTGGCACCAGCTTCCGGGTACGGCCTCTGGTTGGTGGGGTGCTACAGCCGTTCCTTCTGGAAGGCGACGAGTACGATACCGCCTTCTTCGACAAGGGGCCAAAGTTTCTGCACTACTTTCCCGATGCGGCGATTCTGACCCATGTGGAGTTTGACCATGCGGACATCTACGTCGATCTGGCGGCGGTGAAGACGGCCTTCAAGCGACTGGTGAATCTGATTCCGCGACGCGGCAGGCTGATCGCGTTCGATGGCAGCGAGAACGTGAGCGAGTGTGTGGGGCGGGCGTTTTGCGCGGTGGAGCGGTATGGGTTTCAAGTCGATTCGCATTGGCGATTGACCGACCTGCGGCAGGAGGGAGTGGTTTCGACGTGGACTCTGTTGCGCGGCGGCGAGCGATTTGCCGAGCTGCAATTACCGATGGCCGGAGAGCACAATGCGTTGAACGCTACGGCGGCGGCGGCGTTGGCGGCAGGACAGGGCGTTTCGGCGGCGGCGATTGTGGAGGCGCTGGCGAGCTTTCGCTCGGTGAAGCGGCGGCTGGAGGTTCGCGCCGAGGTCGACGGGGTTACGATCATCGACGACTTTGCGCATCATCCAACGGCGATTCGCGAAACGCTGCGTGCGTTGCGCGGGGCTTATCCGGGGCGCAGATTGTGGGCTGTGCTGGAGCCGCGCTCGAATACGTTGCGGCGCAATGTCTTCGAGCAGGAGCTGGTGGAGAGCCTTGCGCTGGCCGATCGCAGCGTGCTGGCGGCGATCTTCAAGTCGGAGGCGATTCCGGCTGACGAGCGACTGCATCCAGAGAACGTGGTGGCGGCGTTGCAGGCTCGCGGGATGCCGTCGGCGGTCTATGCCGATGCGGACGGGATCGTCGCGGCGATTGCGCCAGAGCTGCGCGCGGGCGATGTGGTGGCGATCCTGTCCAATGGCGGATTCGGCGGAATCTATGAGAAGCTGCCGCAGGCAATACATCGTTCGATGGCCGTAAGGGCGTAGGACCAAAATGAATTGTCATTCTGAGCGTAGCGAAGAATCCCCGCATTCTGTTCGCGGTGTCACAATCTACCCCATTGGGGAAATGCGCTGGGCGGTATCGTTCCGTGGAGGATGATAGGACGGGCCTTTGGCCCTTTACAGGCAACGTCAAATGCAGCGGCAACGGCAAAAGCAACGGCTGGTGGTGCGATATGTATTCATCCCACCCATCGCAAGAGACAGGAGCGCGATGGATGGGGCACCCGGCGATGGGGTATGCCGCCATCGAGCGACAAACAAGCAGATTCCTCCGCTTTGCTACGAAATGACAAACAAATTGGTCTATAGCTATTCCGAAAAGGCTTCAGACTGTATCGAGCAGTCAAAGATGATAGGCAGGGCTGCTATTCGCGAGGCTCTAGCGGCTGTACGCGTCCGCCTAGAACCATGCGGGCGACTCGTCTGTCTGCATTGACGTAGACCGTGCCTGTGATGGGTGGATTGCGTCGCGCGACCATCAGCGGCATTTCGTAGAGGAAACGAAGATCCATAAAATGCACTGCGGTCCAATCCGCCGTACCTGCCGGAGCGTCGATTGCCGCCACCATGCCAATCTCGGTGACGACCGGCCAGCTTGACCAGTCGAGATAGGTCTCTCCCAGACGACTTCGCTTCGCCACCAGAGTCGCCAGCGTGGTCGGCGGCTTGTAGAAGAGATCGTGCTCCGGATCCGTCTGGACCGTTGATCGCAGCGAATCCACCGTGGCCATCTGATAGAACTGTGGCGTCTCTACGACCGTGTGCCAGCGATACGGATTGATGGGATACGGGCTGGCCGTCACACGCAGAACCGGCGCGGGCTGCACGGGCGACTCCGACCCGGTCGAGGGGTCTTGTTCGCCGAGGTCTCTTGGCCCGTAGTTTGCCTGCGCGGCCAGACGCATCGCTTTGGAGTGTTCGACCTCGCGCCATCCCCAGATGGCCACCATCGCCGTCAGGGCAAAGATCGCCCAGCCGCGCCCGCGATAGATCTCGCGGCGCGCTCCGACCTCGTTGTTGATAAGGCCGATGAGTACGGGGGCGATCAACGCAAGCAGCAGAATCACAAACAAGACCGGCTCGAAGATGAAGACGATCGACCCTGCGTACCAGTGCGAGTTGAAGGGGAAGAAGGGACGCACGCCGTAGTTGTTGGTCCAGTCCAGCAGAATGTGGCTGAGCAGCGCGATCAGGATGAATCCGTAGAGCAGGCCCCAGCGCACGGGAGCCGTGGTCAACGGTCTGGCGTTCTGCGGATCGCCAGCAGCCCGCCGCGCCGCGCGCCGAACTCGCCAGCGATGGAAGAGCCAGATGGCTCCGATCACGGCAAGCCCGTCGAAGGGCAGCCCGATCAGCGTGTGGGTGATGCCGCGGTGATGCGCGAAGCCCGCAACCGGGCCTTCGGCCGACCAGAGCGTGTCCAGATCGGGGGCCTCGGCCGCCAGCGTCATGGCCAGCGTGGCATAGGCCGCCTTGCGGTTGCAGCCTGCGCGCGCAAGGCAGGCTCCAGTCATCAGGTGTGTAATCGGTTCCATAAGAGTGAGGTTCGGCAGTAATAGCCAGATTCCAGAATACCGCCTGCGCAAGAATTCAGCGCAGCAAAACTCATTAATTCTTGTACTATGAACCTGAGAATCTGACTGCAAACTCAATTCGGCGAATCATTTTGGAGCAAAGCGATGTTCCAAGGGCTAAACAGGCTGCGGAAAAACTCGATTTTGGCGTGCAAACATACCCTCGGGGGCTAAATTCCCGTTGAAATAAGCGACTTACGGCCCGGCTGAAGCCGTGCCCTTCCGAAATGAGGAGTTTTCCCGCAGCCTGTAAAGCCCGTGTCTATCGCAGAGGCAAGAGCGACGGGTCGCAGGCTCAATGACAGATCGAAAACTTCGCGTTCACTGTATTACAAGCTGGTTCTAACACTGGAAGGCCCATGCTACCGTCTTCTCCCGGCTCCACACCATCGTGGCGCGAACGAGTTCGATCTATCGTTGAGCCTGCGGCGGTCATCGTCTACACGCTGACCTTCACCACCTTCGTACTGGCACTCTGCCTGCTGATCCTGACGGGCAACAACGCTCATGGTCGCGACGTTGTCAGCTTCTGGGCCGCCGGACGGCAGGTCGTCCACCACGCCAACCCATACGA
This sequence comes from Acidobacteriaceae bacterium, assembly GCA_031296325.1. GTDB lineage: Bacteria > Acidobacteriota > Terriglobia > Terriglobales > Acidobacteriaceae > Edaphobacter. The sequence continues at coordinate 64,667 of JARLFY010000018.1, forward strand.
CAGCGGCGCAATCTACCAGATGGAGAAGTCCGTTGGATTCTCCAGCAACTCGGAGGATTTCATTATGCGCAATCCTCCGACGGCGCTTTGTCTGGTCATGCCGCTCGGCTATCTGGGGTTGCGCGCGGCGAACCTGCTCTGGTCGCTGCTTCTGCTGGCTGCGCTGGCTCTCTCGGTTTACTTGCTCTGGCGGATGCTGGGTCGCCCGGACAACAAGCTGCACTATCTGGGCTACTCCTTCGCTCCTGCGCTGTTCTGCATTCTCAGCGGCCAGACCGCGCTGTTTGCTCTGCTCGGCCTCGTCCTCTTTCTGCGCTATCACCGGGAACGCCCGTTTATTGCGGGACTCTCGCTGTGGCTGTGTGCGCTGAAGCCTCATCTCTTTCTGCCCTTCGCGATTGTACTTCTGCTGTGGATCGTTCTTCATCGCAGCTACCGCATCCTTGCGGGTGCGCTGCTGGCGCTGGGGGCAAGCTCGCTGGTGGCGTGGCATCTCGACCCCGCAGTCTGGTCGCAGTACGCCCAGATGATGCACTCCTCGGGCATTGAAAGGGAGTTCATACCGTGCCTGGCGGTTGCGCTGCGCTTCGCGCTGCACTCGCACAGAATGGTGTTGCAGTACATTCCGGCTGGAGTCGCGTGCCTTTGGGCGATTCGCACCTACTGGCTGCGCCGCAGCTCCTGGGACTGGATGCAGGACGGCGCACTGCTGATGATCGTCTCCATCCTCACTGGCCCCTACTCGTGGATCACCGATCAGGCGCTGCTGATTCCGGCTCTGCTGGTTGGGGCCTATCGCGCCACCACGCGGATGCAGCTTGGCCTGCTAATGCTGGCCAGTGTCGTCATCGAGATCACTCCTCTGGCAGGCAAGGGGATGCACTCGGCCCTCTATCTTTGGACGACTCCCTTCTGGTTTGTCTGGTTTCTGTACGTCTCGAATCGCCGTGGTGCAGAATCATTCCCCGGCTCCGTGGAGCGGGACGGCGCGGCGCAGCGCGAGGGTCTGGCGCAGAACTGTTCCGAATAGTCGTACGCCTTGGCCTCTTGTGCGACGAGTCGATCTCGCGCTCTTTATAATCATCCCAGAATGCCCACCGAACTTACTCCCGCGCAGCAGATCGAAGCCTTGCGCGAGGATCTTCGCCACCACGAGCACCTGTACTACGTCCTCGACGCTCCCACACTCAGCGACGCCGAGTACGACCGGCGCATCCATCGTCTGCGCGCTCTGGAGGCGGCGCATCCCGAGCTGATTACTCCGGATTCTCCTACGCAGCGGGTGGGCGGCAAGCCGCGCGATGGCTTTGTGAAGACGCCGCACTCGCGGCCCATGCTCTCGCTGGACAACGCCTACAGCGAGGCCGATCTGCGCGCCTGGGATCGACGTGTGCGCGAAGGTCTGCCCAGCGCAGAGGTCGTGCGCTACGTCTGCGAGTTGAAGCTCGACGGCCTGTCGCTGGCGCTGCACTACGCGCCCGGAGCGAACGGATCGGCGCATCTGCAACGCGGACTGACGCGCGGCGACGGGACGATTGGCGAGGATGTGACCACGAACGTGCGCACCATTCGCACTGTTCCACTGAGCGTCAGTGCGGCGAAGCTGGCCGCCGCTGGACTGCCCAACCGCTTTGAAGTGCGCGGCGAGGTAGTAATGCCGCACGCCGCCTTCCGCAAGCTGAACGAGGAGCGCGAGGCCGACGGCAAGGCTCCCGCCGCCAATCCGCGCAACGCCGCCGCCGGAACGCTGCGAACGCTGGAGCCGAACATCGTCGCCCAGCGACGGCTCGATTTTTACGCCTACTTTTTGCTGCACGCAGAGATCGATTCTGTGTCTAAATCGGGCACCCCATCCATCCAGCGCACTCTGCTGGATAAGTGGGATTCCACCGATCTCAATCAGGCCGGCGAGTCTCTGTTGCCCACGCAGACCGCTGCGCTCGAAGCGTTGCGCGCCGCCGGATTCCACGTCAATCGGCACGCCGTTACGGTGGATTCCATCGACGCGGTTCTTGCATTTATCGCCGAAGCTGATGCGCTGCGCGACGGTCTGGGCTACGAGATCGACGGCGTTGTACTCAAGGTGGACGCGACCGCGCAGCAGCGACGGCTCGGATTTACGGGTAGGGCTCCGCGCTGGGCTATCGCATATAAATTTGCGGCGCGCGCCGCCATCACTCGGCTGGAAAACGTGGAGTTTCAGGTGGGACGCACTGGCAAGATCACTCCAGTCGCCGTGCTGATTCCGGCGCTGATCGGCGGCACAACGGTCACGCGCGCCACGCTGCACAACGCGGACGAGATTGAGCGTCTGGGAGTCCGCCTCGACGATTTCGTGCAGGTCGAGCGCGGAGGCGACGTCATTCCCAAGATCGTCTGCGTGGTCGAAGACGCGCAACACCCGCGCGGCAGGCGGAAGATCGACATTCCCACGCACTGTCCTGAGTGCGATAGCGCGCTGGTGCGCGCCGAGGGCGAGGTCGACTGGCGTTGCGTCAACGCAAACTGTCCGGCTCGCCTGCGCGAAGAACTGCTCCACTTTGCCGCGCGCGGAGCCATGAACATCGAGGGGCTGGGCGATGCTCTGGTTGCGCAACTGCTCGGACAATCCACGGCGGAGACTTCCGAACAAGCCTCTCTGGAGAGTTGTCATTCTGACACTGCACGAAGTACAGGGGAAGAATCCCCGCATTTCGCTCGCAATGCGATGATCTTCCCCTTCGGCGAGGAGACGCAAGGCTCCGCTGCAAATTCATCGCTGAGATCCGCGATCGGCGACCAGCAGCCCAGTGCCGAGAAGTCGCGCCAGCCCATCGTCCACGCACTCTCCGATCTCTACACGCTCACTCGCGAAGAGCTGTTGCAGCTCGACCGCATGGGCGAGAAGTCTGCGCAGTCTTTGCTGGATGAGATCGAGCAATCGAAGCAGGCGGGACTTGCGCGGCTACTCTTTGGCCTGGGCATTCGCTTCGTCGGCGAGCGCACGGCGCAGCTTCTGGCGGCCCACTTCGGCTCGATGGACGAGTTGAGGAATGCGTCGGCGGAGAGGCTGGAAGAGGTGAAGGAGATTGGCCCGCGCGTGGCGCAGGCTATCGTCGAGTTCTTTCGAGAGCCGCACAACATCGCCCTGATCCAGCGTCTGGAAGACGCAGGTCTGGTCATGACTGCGGAGAAAAAAATCACCACCACGACTCTGGACGGACTGATCTTCGTGCTGACCGGATCGCTGCCCACGCTCACGCGCGAGGCTGCAAAGGAGATGATCGAATCGGCCGGGGGACGCGTCTCCGGCTCGGTGAGCAAGAAGACCTCCTACGTGGTGGCGGGCGAGGACTCCGGTTCCAAGCTGGACAAGGCCCATTCGCTCGGTGTTCCTGTTCTTGACGAGGTTGGCCTGCGTAGCCTGCTCAACCCGCCCACACATCCAAAGGCGTAGTTCTTGCGTCCTACGCTATAGTTAAAGATATGGCTCGAAACGACAGACAGCCGCGCACCGACCGTCCGTGGAGAATTCTCCTCGCGCTGGTCTGCGTTCTTCTGGTCGTCGTTCTCGGCGTGGTGCAGGTGGCGCACACCCATCACGATGGGACGGAACATGCCGATTGCGCGTTCTGCGCCGCCGCTCATATTACCGTCCACACTGCGCAGACTCCGTCTCCTGCCCCCGCGACGCGGGTCGTCGCTCGGCTGGAGTCGCTGCCGCCGACGAGCCTTCCCCGCTTTACCGCGATCTTCGCCCACTTCACCCGCCCCCCGCCTGTCGCTGACATCGTTCCCGCATAGAACCTCGTCATAAACGCAACAGGCAACCAATTCAGGGAGCAAATTCATGCACACGTCTACAAGACGCGGCACCGTCGCATCTTTCGTAATATTTACAGCACTTCTTTCCTCCGCAGCGCTCAATGCGTTTGCACAGAGCGTCGCCAAGCCTCGCACTGCGATCTCGCACGTTCAATCCGTTGGAAATGCGGGAAGCATTACCGGCACGGTCGTCGACCCCAGCGGTGCGGTCATTGCCAACGCCACGGTTAGCCTCTCGAATGCCCGCAGCGGCCTTACCCGCAACACGATGACGGACAACTCCGGCGCCTATGCGCTGGCCAACCTGCCCTTCAATACCTACCGGCTCACCATCGTCGCCGATTCGATGGCTCCGGCGACGCAGTCCGTCGAAGTGCAGTCGATCGTCCCCATTGTGCTGAAGACCACGCTGGAGATCGCCGCCACCAACACGGTTGTCGAGGTGAGCACCACCAGCGGCGATCTGGTTGAAGCCGATCCGGTGGGCCACACCGACATGGATCGCGAGATGATTGCGCGCATTCCGTTGGAGTCGCAGACCTCGGCCATCAGTTCGCTGATTACGCAGGCCTCGCCGGGAATCTCCGCCGATTCCGACGGGCAGATGCACTCGATGGGCGACCACGCCTCAAACTCGTTTTCAGTCGATGGTCAGTCCATCACCGACCAGACCAGCAAGACCTTCTCCAACCAGATTCCCATGGATTCGGTGCAGTCGATCGAGGTGATCCCCGGCGCGCCGCCAGCCGAGTTCGGCGGCAAGACCTCGCTGGTCATCGTCGCCACCACGCGCTCCGGTCTGGGCGTTCGTCCCCCCAGCGGCGAGATCTCCACCTCCTACGGATCCTTCGGCTCTTCGACGGTTGGCTACAATCTGGCCATCGGCTCGGCGAAGTTCGGCAACTTCCTCTCGCTCAGCGGAGACAATACGGGACGCTTTCTCGATCCTCCCGAGTTCCACGCCATCCACGACAAGGGCAACGAGGAGAGCCTCTTTGACCGCATCGACTACCAGATCAGCGCGGCAAACTCGGCGCGGCTGAACATCGGCTACACCCGCTCCTGGTTCCAGACGCCGAACTCCTATGACAGCCAGTACGCAACGCAGTGGGGAACGAATCTGGCCGGAGTCGCCATCGGGCCGAACGGCTTGCCGGTTGGCCCGGCAGACCAGCGCTCGCAGATTCAGACCGTCAACCTTGCGCCGAACTATACCCACGTCATCAATCCCTCGACCGTGCTGAACGCCGGTTATTATTTCCGTCGCGACTCCTTCAACTACTATCCCAGTGCGAATCCCTTCGCCGACCGCGGCGCGCCCGATCTGCAACAGGAGACGATCGCCCAGCAGCGCACACTGGCCAACACCGGACTGCGCTCCGACCTCACCTATACCCACGGCGGCAACAATGTTAAGGCTGGCGTTACCTATGCGCAGACCTTCCTGAACGAAAATCTACAGATCGGCATCGTCGATCCCACTTTGATCTCCGGCCTTGGCTGCACCAGCACGAACGGTACGCCGATCTCCGGCACGGCTTGCGCAACCCTGCATCCCTACGACCTCACCGCTGGCGGCGGCGAGTATGCCTTCCACGGCCACACCGACGTCAAGGAGTTCGCGCTCTACGCGCAGGACGCCATCACCGCTGGTCACTGGACGGGCAACTTCGGCCTGCGTTATGACCGCTACAACGGCCTCTCCGACGCCAGCCAGATCGAGCCGCGCGTTGCTCTCTCCTACACCATCAAGAGCACGGGAACCTCGCTGCGCACCTCCTACGCTCGCACGCTGGAGTCGCCCTTCAACGAGAATCTGGTTCTCGCCAGCGAGGGCTGCAACTCCGCCGTCATCGCTGCGCTGATCCCCTGCACTAACGCGCCCAACCGCCCCGGCTTCCGCAACGACTTCCATGCCGGATTCCAGCAGGAGCTGAGCCGCCACGTCGTCCTCTCGGCTGACTACGTCTGGAAGTTCACGCATAACGCCTACGACTTCTCCGTGCTGGGCGCGACGCCAATCACCTTCCCCATCGGCTGGCACAACTCGAAGATCCCCGGCGTCGAGGGCCGTCTCGACATCCCTACCACGCACAACTTCAGCGCGCAGGTTGTCTTCTCCTCGGTGGCCGCGCGCTTCTTCACCCCGCAGATCAGCGGTCTGGGCATCACTCCGGCCAGCTCCGGAACCATCGCCGCCGCAACGCCCTTCCGCATCGACCACGACGAGAAGTTCAACCAGACCACCCACGCGCAGTACCAGTTCGGCAAGCGCGGGCCGTACGTCGGCTTCAACTGGCGCTACGACTCGGGCCAGGTCGCTGGAGCCGCGCCCTGCTACGGAACGCTGGCCTCCAACGATTGCCCGCAGACCACGACGATCAACGGCCAGCCAGCCGTCTATCTTCAGGATGCCTCGGGCATCGCGCTGACCGCCGATCAGGAGGCGCAGGCTGGCCTCGCCTGCAACGGAGTCGCCGCCTCGCTCGGCCATCCTCTGCCCAGCACCTGCCTGGTCTCGCAACTCACCTCTTCGCTGCTCAAACTTCCTGCTGCGAACACTGAGAATGACGACCACAATCCTCCGCGCATCAACTCACGCAACCTCTTCGATCTATCCTTCGGCGAGGACAATCTGCTGCATCGCAAGGCCGACGACAAGCGCACACTCTCAGTCAGCGTGACCATCATCAACCTGACCAACAAGGTCGCGCTGTATAACTTCCTCTCCACCTTCTCCGGCACGCACTACGTAAGCCCGCGCGCCATCACCGCCCAACTCGCCTACCACTTCTAATTGGTGCAATTCCGCAGCGAATTTCGCTCGTGATTTCACCGCTTTTTTGTTGTCATTCCGTAGCGAAGCGGAGGAATCCGCTTCACCGCGGATAACAACCAACCGGATCAACCGGGTGCCCCATCTTCGCCGCATCCTCATCGCGGCTAAGGTGGGGCCTTTTCCATCGCGATCTAACCCACTTCTGTTCTGACCCGAGCGAAGATCGACCCCGGCAAGCTCCGCCCCGACGCTCTTGCATCTGCCAGCCAATAAAGTGTTTTGCGAATGGGGGGAGACCTGCGTCTTTTCGCCGAAACTATTTTTTCCTCTGGCTCGTCTTCTGCATAGGAACCTCCCTCTGCGTACGAATCGGATCGACTTTCCTGCTTTGAAAACATCGCGGCTCTGCGCAGTCCGGTCTCTCCCTCGTGCAGTCAGGTTCTATTTCTTGCAAATAGTCGTTTCTCTTTAGGAGCAACAAATGATCTTCCGTCCCGGTTTCAGGTTGAGCCGCGCTGCACTGGCTCTCGTCCCGCTCGCCGCTCTTACCCTTCCTTTGCTTTCTCTTTCTGCCGTGGCTCAGCGCGGAGGCGCACCGCGCGACAACAAGCCTTCGGAGACCGGGGCAATGCCGCCCAAGAGCTGGATCGACAAGGATACCGGGCATCGCGTTTTGCGCGTCTCCGATGAGCCGAACTCGGGGGCTTTCTACTTCAACGTCAATGAGTTCACGCCCGATCACAAGCAGATGATCTACAACTCGCCCGATGGCATTCGCGTGGTCGATCTGGCGACGATGACGACCAAGATGCTGGTGCCAAATCTTCCGCCGCCTGCCGTCGATGCGGCTACGGGCACTGCAACGGCGGATGCTGGGGCGCGTGGCGGACGAGGCTTTGGATTTGGTGGTGCGGCGCGGGCCATCGTCGTTGGACACAAGACCAACAGCGTCTTCTTTACCCGGATGGATCCGGCGACGCGCGTCAATGCGGTCTATGCGGCGGACACCAACAGCGGAGCGATTCGCAAGCTGATCAACCTGCCGCCGCATGTGAGCATCTCGACGATCAACGCCGACGAGACGCTGGCTGCGGGAACCTATAACGAGGCAGACTGTCCCGGCGGAGATCCCAATGCTGCGAACGCTTTTCTGCCGCTGCCGGCAGGTGGATTTGGTCGGCCCGGAGTTGCGGGCGGGGCTCAGACGGCTCCCGGCGTAACTCCCGGCACGGAGGATCCACGGCTCGGCGGGGAACACATTCAGGCAGAAAACAAGGGCCAGATGATGGAGCAGCGCCTCGCCTCGCGCATGCCTCTTGTTCTCTTTACGATTCGACTGGAGGATGGGCCAAAGGGAGAGAAGGCTGGCTATATTCATCCCCTGCTGCACTCGACCGACTGGGTGAACCATCTGCTGTTTTCCCCGACTGACGCGACGCTGCTAATGTATTGCCACGAAGGGCCGTGGCAGAAGGTCGATCGCATCTGGATGATTCATACCGACGGAACGCACAACACCCTGATCCACCAGCGCACGATGTACATGGAGATTGCGGGCCACGAGTTCTGGGGGCTGGACGGCAAGACGATCTGGTACGACTGGCAGCCGATCAAGGGGCAGGACTTCTATCTCGCTGGCTACAATTTGGAGACGCACAAGCGCGTGGCCTATCACATGGAGCGTAACGACTGGTCGATTCACTTCAATCTGACGCAGGATCTGGATCTGTTCTGCGGCGATGGCGGCGATCCCGGGCAGGTGGCCAAGGCTCCCGATGGCGAGTGGATCAAGCTCTTCTATCCGCAGATGATTCGCGGCGACGCGGGCGCGCTGAACTCGCCAACCTTCTGGCAGCCGGGCGTCTTCCATGACGAGCATCTGGTAAACATGGCGCACCAGAACTATCGCGCCGAGCCGAATCCGCGCTTCTCGCCAGACAAGAAGTACGTCTTCTTTACCAGCAATATGTTTGGTCGCAGCTACGTCTTTGCGGCAGAGGTGGCCAAGGCGACCGACCTGACGGGCGCAGTCTCCACCCCAGAGCTGGCTAGGCAGTTCAACCCCATCGAGCCAACGCCGACCAGCACGCCGAAGTAAGCCAGAGGTCGCTGGATCCCGATAGGATGGATGCGTAGCCTGCTCTCTCAACTGCGAGAAGGCAGGCTACGCCGTTTTATGAACTACTCAATATCGAATTAATTAGAGGATTTTCATGCGTCGCTTCGCTCTGCTGCTTGCCGCCTCCTTCGCCCTTCCGCTTGCTCTGAACGCCGCGCCACCGAATGCGCCCGCACCCTCTGTCGCAGCCAAGCCTGCCATTGCCGGGATCGCACTTCATCCGCGCGGAATTCAGTCCTTCACCACGGGCTGGCGCTTCCTTCAGGCCGACGCGACTGGCGCGGAGAGGCCGGCCTTCGACGACTCGGCCTGGACGAGCGTGACCCTGCCGCACGACTGGGCGATCGCCGGACCGGTCAAAGAGGACGCGGTCTCGCGCGGCTCGGGGGGATTCTTCCCCACCGGGGTGGGCTGGTACCGCAAGAGCTTTACCGTGGCTGCGGCGGACGCTACGCCGACCGCGGCCCGGCGGATGTTTATCGTCTTCGACGGCGTGATGGCCAACAGTGATGTCTACCTGAACGGCGAACTGCTGGGACACAGGCCGTATGGCTACGTCAGCTTCAGCTACGAGCTGAACCCGCATCTGCGCCCGGGCACGAACGTGATCGCGGTGCGCGTGGACGATAGCCAGCAGCCCGCCTCGCGCTGGTACCCAGGGGCGGGCATCAACCGCCAGGTGCGTCTGGTCACCACCGGCGACGCCCACATCGCGCCCTGGGGGACGTTTGTGACCACGCCTGCGGTCTCGGCGGAGTCGGCCACCCTCCACATCCGCACGACGGTGACCAATGAGTCGGCGACCGCGGCCAGTCTCTCCCTGCATCTACAACTGGCCGCGCCGAACGGCACTCTGATCTCGACCTTTGATACCGCGCCGGTCGTGGTCGCGCCCGGCGCCAGCGCCGATCTGGACGCCGAGACCAAGCTTGCCCGGCCCGACCGCTGGGATCTCGACCACCCCGTCCTCTATACCGTGCATGCCAACCTCAAGCGCGACGGCAGACTGGTCGATGCGGAGTCGGTTCCCTTCGGCATCCGCGAGTTTCACTTCGATGCGGACAAGGGATTCTTCCTGAACGGCGTGCATCACAAGATCTACGGCGTGGCTCTGCACACCGACGCGGGCGCGATGGGAACGGCTGTGCCACTGGCGCAGTGGGAGCGGCGACTGACCGAGCTGCGCAAGCTGGGCGTGAATGCGATTCGCACGGCGCACAATCCGCCCGCGCCGGAGTTTCTCGATCTGGCCGACCGCATGGGATTTCTGGTGATGGACGAGTTCTTCGACTGCTGGGTCTCGGGCAAGAATACCTATGACTATCATCAATACTTCAAGGAGTGGTCGCTGCGCGATGAGGCCGATTCCATCCAGCGCGACCGCAATCACCCCAGCGTGATTCTGTGGTCGGTGGGCAACGAGATTCACGACACACCGCACCCTGACGTTGCGATTCCGATTCTGAAGTCGCTGGTGGATACGGCGCACAAGAACGATCCGACGCGTCCCGTAACGCAGGCTCTCTTCCGTCCCAACGCCAGCCACGACTACGACGACGGCCTCGCCGACCTGCTCGACGTAGTGGGGCAGAACTACCGTCCAGACGAGATTCTGAAGGCTCACGCGGACAAACCCACACGCAAGATCATCGGCACGGAGAACACGCACGACCGCAATCAGTGGGTGGCGCTGCGCGATCATCCCGAGTACTCCGGGCAGTTCCTGTGGACCGGCGTCGACTATCTGGGCGAGGCGCACACCTGGCCGACGCTGGGTACCGGCTCCGGGCTTCTGCTGTCGAACTCGTTGCCCCATGGGCGCGCCTTCGAGCGGCAGAGCTGGTGGTCCACCAAGCCGATGGTGGCGATGGTGCGCCGCGTGGCCTCGGTAGGTCCGGTGCCGGTCGATCCCGGCTACGCCAATGCGAAAAGCACGGCGCAGGCGGCTACGGCGACCGTTCCCCTGCCCGCCGATCCCACAGTGCGCTTCTGGGAGCCGGTGCTGGCCGACTGGACGCCGAAGAACCTCGCCCCGCACGACGAGGACGTCGAAATCTACACCAACGCGGAGGAGGTCGAGCTGTTCCTGAACGGCCGGTCTCTGGGCAAGCAGCCGCTCAACCCCGACGCCAAGGCGATCAGCTTCAAGGTTCCCTTCGAGCCGGGAACGCTGAAGGCCGTCGCCGAGAGCCACGGCAAGATCGTTGCGACCGAGGAGCTAAAAACCGCAGGCAAACCAGCGCGGCTGGTCTTCTCTGCGGACTCCGCCGTCACGCTGACGCCGGACTGGAACGATGCGCGCACCCTGACTGCGACGCTGGTAGACGAGGCCGGAACGCGGGTTCCCGACTCGGAGACGGTGGTTCACTTTGCGGTGAGCGGGCCTGCCTCCGTCATCGCCGTCGACAACGGAAACATGATGGATCATGAGCCGTTCCAAGCGACGCAGCGCAAGCTGTACTATGGCAGCGCCAGCGCCATCGTCCGCGCCAGTGCAGGCTTCGGCGCTGTGACGGTGACGGCCAGCGCAGAGGGTTTCGCCTCGGCAACTATCACGCTGAAGACTGCGCCGGTCAGCGCGGAAGATCCGGCTATCGCGAAGACCTCAGAGACTGAACGCGGCTTCTGAGCCAGCGGAACTAGGTCTGGACGTGGGCCAGTGGTCAGTCCACTGCGCTAGTATTCTTATGCGGGATTGGAATGTAATTCGGAATGGCTGCGCGAGGAGATGCGATGAGGATTACGGCCGGAGCGGGATGGTTGGCGGCGATGTGGTTGGGCGCGGTTGCGCAGGGTGTCTTGGCACAGGGTAACGAGAATTACGTGATAAGCGGCCCGGGGAAGAATGTAACCAAGTTCTGCGATGCGCGGGCTTATGGCGCGAAGGGCGACGGCACAACCAAGGACACCAAGGCGATTCAGGCGGCGATCGATGATTGCGCCACGGTGCGCAGCGGAATGGTGCAGTTGAGCCGTGGCACATTTCTGACGGGGCCGATCCTGCTGCGGAGCCACACCACGCTGGCGATCGACAAGGACGCGGTGTTGCTGGGGTCTCCGAATCGGGAGGATTACCCGATGACGACCTTTGCCGGTCAGAAGACGGTGCAGCCGCTGGTGAGTTCCGTGAATGCAGAGGACGTGACGATTGCGGGCGGGGGCGTGATCGACGGCAATGGCAAGGTTTGGTGGGACTATGTGAAGGGAGCCAAGGAGGGCGGGGTGCTGGGCAACGACCACCCAAGACCGATGGGCGTGGTCTTCGACCATACGAAGCATGTGCGGATGGAGGGCGTTACGGTGCAGAATGCCGGGTTCTGGCAGATTGTGCCGTACTATGCCGACGACGTGGTGATTCGCAATGTGCGCGTTCTGGCTCCGAAGTCTCCCAATACCGACGCGATCGATCCGTTCAGTTCCAGCAATGTCGTGATCGACCATGTGTTCTCCAGCGTGGGGGACGACAATATCGCGATCAAGAGCGGTGCGATCAACTCGCCTGGGCCGGACGCTCCGAGCCGGAATATTACGATTACCGATTGCACGTTTGAGAATGGGCATGGGCTGTCGATTGGCAGCGAGATCTCCGGCGGAGTGCAGAACGTTCATGCGGAGCGGATTCACTTCAAGGGAACCGACAATGGAATACGCATCAAGGCGGCGCGCGACCGAGGCCATGATGTGTCGAATATCTCCTTCAAAGACATTGTGATGGAGGACGTGAAGACGGCGATCCTGATTACCGAGTACTACCCTCATCCGGCTCCCGAGGGCGCGGTTCCGGCTGAGGCGGTGCAGCGGTTGACGCCGAAGTTTCACGACATTTCGATAGAGAACGTGACGGCGACGGGAAGCGGCTCGGCGGGAACGATTGTGGGGCTGCCAGAGTCTCCGGTGACGGAGTTGACGATGAAGAGGGTGTACATCGCGGCAAAGACAGGGATGTCGATCGCCTACGCGAATGTGACGATGGACGATGTAGTGGTTAAGCCGATGACGGGGGATGCGATGAAGATCGCTCCGACGGCAAAGGTCACGATGAGGAAATAATTTCCAGTGTCCTGCTTCTGAAATTCGCGGCAGAGTAGGTCGGGCCTTCAGCCCTCAGTCTTTGTGCTGTACGTTTGCCCAGGTCTTTGGCCCTTTATAGACAACTGCAACGGCAAAGACCGGGGCAAATGCAACAGCAGATTTCTTCGCTTCGTTCAAAATGACAATATCGGCCTGCATTACAGTAATTCGAGAATCGCACAGGCCTCGTCTTATCGATCCGCCGCGAGTCCGTAGCGCTTCTCGACGTAGTCGTCCAGAATCGACTGAAACTCTTCGACGATGCGGTCGCCCTTGAGCGTGGTGAAGAGTTGCCCATCGACGTAGACCGGGGCCTTGGGTTCCTCGAAGGTGCCGGGCAGCGAGATGCCGATGTTGGCGTGTTTGGACTCGCCGGGGCCGTTGACGACGCAGCCCATCACGGCTAGTTTCAGCTCTTCGATGCCCGCGTACTGCTTCTTCCACTCCGGCATCTGCTCGACGAGGTAGGCTTGAATCCTCTCGGCCAGTTCCTGAAAGTAGGTCGACGTGGTGCGTCCGCAGCCGGGACAGCTTGTCACCTGCGGCATGAAGCTGCGAATGCCGAGCGACTGCAGCACCTGCTGCGCACAGCGAACCTCCTCGCTGCGATCGCCGCCGGGAGTCGGGGTCAGCGAGACGCGAATCGTGTCGCCGATGCCTGCCAGCAGCAGTGGAGCAAGCCCGGCGGTCGAGGCGACGATGCCCTTCATGCCCATTCCGGCCTCGGTCAGGCCAAGGTGCAGCGCGTAGTCGCAGCGGCTGGCCAGTTCGGTGTAGACGTCAATCAGGTCGCGCACGCCGGAGACCTTCGCGCTCAGGATGATCTGGTCGCGGCGCAGTCCGTAGCGCTCGGCGGCGGCGGCGTTGTCCAGCGCGGAGACGACCATCGCCTCCATCATCACGTCGCGCGCGGGGGCGGGCTGGGCGGACTTCGAGTTCTCGTCCATCATCTTGGTCAGCAGCGCCTGGTCGAGCGAACCCCAGTTCACGCCAATGCGCACCGGCTTCTGGTGTTCGACGGCGACCTCGACCATGGTGCGGAAGTTGTCGTCGTCCTTGCGCCCGATGGAGCAGTTGCCAGGATTGATGCGGTACTTCGCCAGCGCCTGCGCCGTTGCGGGATACTTCTTCAGCAACTGGTGGCCGTTGTAGTGGAAGTCGCCGACGATGGGCGTCTCCCAACCCTTGGCGCGAATCGCATCGACGATGTACGGAACAGCCTTGGCGGCCGCGTCGTTGTTGACCGTAACGCGCACCAGTTCGGAGCCGGCCCGCGACAACGAGGCAATCTGCTGTACAGTGGTCTCGACGTCCGCCGTGTCGGTGTTCGTCATTGACTGCACCACGATGGGCGCATCCGAGCCCACCACAACCGAACCAATCTTTACCGAAACCGATGAACGACGCTGTATCTCAGGCATAAATTCTCCACCTCCAGTTTATCAGTTACACAGATTGCCAACCCGATAGGGTGTTTTAGGTATTGCTATAAACCAATCAATTTGCCATTCCGCAGCCTTCTTAATTGTCATTCCGCAGCGCAGTGGAGGAACCTGCTTTTCTCGTCGGAACATAGAGCAGCGTCCCAATGTGCGTTGCTCTGAAGCTCAGGTACACTTGATGAGGTAGGTCACAGGCGGGTCGTCTCCACTCGGTTGTGTCTTACTCTCTCACTCGATGGCCCGGTAGCTCAGTTGCATAGAGCAGCGCACTCCTAACGCGAAGGTCGGCAGTTGGACTCTGCCCCGGGCCACCACTCAATCTACAACCGCATGAAAACGGCATCGGAAAACTCATCCGTGAACCCCATTCGCGCCGTATGCGAATGGCCCACCCATCGCATAAGACAAAGGCGCGATGAATGGAGCACCCGGCGGGCGAAATACGGAGATTCTTCGCTCTGCTCAGAATGACAAAACTGGGGCAAAGCAAGATCAAGCGGGGACAAAAGCAAGAATGAGTCAAGACAAAAGCAGATTCCTCCGCTTCGCTACGGAATGACAAGCCAATGGGCTATAACCATTCCGAGCCAGCCCGGGTAAATTCGAAAGTGCATCCTAAAAGGAAAGGCGTTCCTGTCCGGGGTGGACGGGAACGCCTTGGTTTTTGGTGCGCTTTATTCTTTGGAGCAAGAGGACTAGGCTTTGCCGAGCAGTCTTGCCATGGCTTCGCCCATCTCGGCGGGCGACTTGACGACGTGGATGCCTGCCGCCTCCATCGCTGCCATCTTGCTGGCGGCTGTTCCTTCTCCGCCGGAGATGATGGCGCCGGCGTGGCCCATGCGGCGTCCCGGAGGCGCCGTTTGGCCGGCGATGAAGCCGACGACCGGCTTCTTCACGTTGGCCTTGATGTACTCCGCAGCCTTCTCCTCAGCGGTTCCGCCGATCTCGCCGATCATGATGATCGCCTCGGTGTCGGGATCCTCGTTGAGCAGCTTGAGCGCGTCGATGTGCGTGGTGCCGATGATCGGGTCGCCGCCGATGCCGATGGCGGACGACTGGCCGATACCGCGTACCGTCAACTGATACACCGCCTCGTAGGTCAACGTGCCGGACTTGGAGACGATGCCGACCGAGCCTTCCTTATGAATGCGGCCCGGCATGATGCCGACCTTGGCCTTGCCGGGAGAGATGACGCCGGGGCAGTTTGGACCGATCAGACGGGTGTTTGAACGCTTGACGATCTCCCAGACGCGAACCATGTCCAGCGTCGGAATGCCTTCGGTGATGCAGACCACCAGCGGCAGACCAGCCTCGGTCGCCTCCAGAATGCCGTCCGCAGCGAACGGTGGCGGAACAAAGATTACGGTTGCATTCGCGCCCGTCTCCTTGACTGCCTCCTCGACCGTATTGAAGACCGGCCATCCCTCGTGGATGGTGCCGCCCTTGCCCGGGGTTACTCCGCCAACGACGTTGGTGCCGTACTCCTGGCAACCCTTGGCGTGGAAGGTTCCCTCACGTCCGGTAATTCCCTGCACGATCAATCGCGTATTTTTATCAACGAGAACTGACATTATTTGCCCCCCTTTGCGGCGGCAACAGCCAGATCCGCAGCTTCCTTCATGGTTGCTCCCACCTGGAACTTCAGGCCGGACTGCTTGAGAATCTCACGACCCTCTTCAACGTTGGTTCCTTCGAGGCGAAGGATGATCGGCAACTGCACGTTGAGCTTCTTGGCCGCTGCAACCACTGCGGTCGCCAACACATCGACGCGCAGGATGCCGCCGAAGATGTTGATGAAGATCGCCTTGACGTTGGGATCGCTGAGCAGGATGCCGAATGCATTCTCGATCTGCTCCTGATTGGCTCCGCCGCCCACGTCGAGGAAGTTCGCTGCCGAACCGCCTGCGTAGTTGATGATGTCCATGGTCGCCATGGCGAGGCCTGCGCCGTTCACCATGCAAGCGATGGAACCATCCAGCTTGATGTAGTTGAGGGCGAACTTGGACGCCTCAACCTCCAGCGGATCCTCTTCGGCCAGGTCGCGCAGTTCCTTCAGATCCTTGTGGCGGAACATGGCGTTGTCGTCGAAGTTGATCTTGCAGTCGAGCGCCATGAGAGCGCCGTCCTTGGTCGTGATGAAGGGGTTGATCTCCATCAGGGAGGCGTCGGACTCGACGAAGGCCTTGTAAAGCCCGGTCATGAAGGCAACCGCTGCGTTGATCTGCTTCTTATCGAGGCCGAGCTTGAAGGCCAGCTTGCGCGCCTGGAAGGGCTGGAAGCCGATGGCCGGCTCGATGTACTCCTTGTAGATCAGCTCGGGAGTGTCGTGCGCAACCTGCTCGATCTCCATGCCGCCCGACTGCGAGGCCATGAAGACGATCTTGGCCGATGCGCGATCGAGGACGATGCCGAGGTACAGTTCGCGCTCAATGGCCGAACCAGCCTCGATCAACAGCCGCTGCACCTTCTGTCCCTGAGGGCCAGTCTGGTGCGTGACGAGCTGCATGCCAAGGATTGCCTTGGCCTGTGCCGCTGCGTCTTCCAGCGTCTTGACGACCTTGACGCCGCCGCCCTTGCCACGCCCGCCCGCGTGGATCTGGGCCTTAACTACAACAGCCGCATTACCCTTGCTGAAGAGCGACTTTGCCGCTGTGTCCGCCTCTTCCAGCGTTGTGGCCATCTCACCGTCGGGCACGGGCACGCCGTACCTGCGCAGAATGTCTTTTGCCTGATACTCATGAATCTTCATGTGTGTTTATCTCAGTCCTTGTGGGGAAAAATACTCTCAGTTCCATAGTAGACCTCTGCAAAGGCGCAGGGCAATTTATGCGGCAAATCTTCACATTTCGTCTCCAGATTGGTATGAAATCCGGCAAATTGGTATGACAGTCCGGGGAACTGGTCTGATAAATCCGCGGATTTATCAGAATCTGCCTTTGCTGCGCCGCAGATTGCCATTGGCAAAGATTGCCAGCAGCGGTAGGATGAATCAATCTGAGTTTTCGTTAGAGGTTCTATCATGCCCACGCGCAATGTCAGTCTTACCGTCGAGTTGGATCGATTTGTCGCCAGCAAGATCGAAGCTGGGCGTTACGAAAACGCCAGTGAGGTTGTGCGAGCGGCCCTGCGAACGCTGGAGCGGGAAGAACAGGAGTATGAGTTGAAGCTCGCAGCCCTCAGAGCCGCCATCGACGCGGGCGACGCAAGCGGAATCGCCCGCGGCAACGCCTTCGCTCGCATCCGCAAGATACTCAACCTACCGATACAGGCACAGTAGTAGATGGCTACATTCAAGCTCTCCCGGTGTGCCGAAGAAGATCTACTGAATATTGCGGACTACACTCTGGAACGCTGGGGCAGAGAGCAGGCCAGTCGATATCTGGCTGAGATGGAATCCTGTTGCCAGCGCATCGCCGCCCACCCACAACTGGGTCGCTCCTGTCATCACATTCGGCCAGATTTACGCCGCATGGAACAGGGTAAACACATCATCTTCTATAGAGCGCTCGGCGAGTCCGTCCTCATCACCCGAGTTCTCCACCAAAGCATGTTGCCCACACGTCATTCGATGGACGAAGACGCATCGCTGTGACCGAACGCCTCCGCTCCTGATACCCTTGCTGGAATGGCTCTGCATACCTATGTGAATCGCATTGTGGAAGGGCGCGAGAGGCTCTCGCGTACCGAGGCGCGCGCCCTGCTGGAAGAGATTCTGGCCAGCGAGGCCGCTGCCGACAGCTCACGCGCGGTACATCTGGCGGCGGTTCTCAGCTCGCTGGCCACGCGTGGCGAGACGCCGGAGGAGATCGCCGGCTTTGTCGACGCCATGCGCGCCGCCGCCACGCACGTCCCACTCGACGAGGCCGAGCGCAGCCAACTCGTCGACACCTGTGGCACTGGGGCCGACAGCTCTGGAACCTTCAACATCTCCACTGCCGCCGCGCTGGTCGCCGCAGCAGCAGGTGCCGGAAGCAGAATGATGGTGGCCAAACACGGCAACCGCGCCGTCACGTCGAAGTCCGGCTCGGCGGACGTGCTGGAGGCGCTCGGCATTCCCATCGGTCTCAGTCCAGCCGCCGGAGCCATCGCCCTGCGTGCGCATCGCTTCGCCTTCCTGCACGCGCCCAGCCTGCATCCGGCGATGAAGGTCGTGATGCCGGTGCGTCGCGCTCTGGGAATTCGTACCATCTTCCATCTGGTCGGCCCGCTCTCGAACCCGGCCGGAGCCAGCGCGCAGGTGATGGGCGTCTACGCCGCGCACCTTGTTCCCATCGTCGCCGAGGCGATGCGCCTGCTCGGCACACGCCACGCCTTCGTGGTTCATGGAGCCGTTGGGCCGCAATCCACAAGCGGGATGGACGAGATCTCCATCTCCGGCCCGAGCCAGATCGCCGAGGTGCGCGGCGAGAGTGTCGCTTTCTACCAACTCACGCCGGAGCAGGTTGGCCTGACGACCGCGCCCATCGAGAGTCTGCGCGGAGGCGATGCCGTGGCCAACGCCGCGATTCTGCGCGCAATCTTCGCCGGAGAACGCAGCCCGCGCCGCGACGTTGTGCTGCTGAACGCCGCCGCCGTGCTGATCGCCGCCGAGGTCGTTCCGTCCACTGCGGCGGAGACTTATACGGCCTTCCGTGCCGCCATCGCTCTGGCCGCCGAGGCCATTGACTCGGGAGCCGTCACCGCGCTGGTAG
Organism: Acidobacteriaceae bacterium; assembly: GCA_031296325.1. Classification (GTDB taxonomy): domain Bacteria; phylum Acidobacteriota; class Terriglobia; order Terriglobales; family Acidobacteriaceae; genus Edaphobacter. The sequence goes on from JARLFY010000018.1 coordinate 83,573, forward strand.
AGTCGCTCGCGCAGAGGGAAAACGCGTAGGGAACCGTAATCACACGCGGCGCGTACAATTCTCCGAGCAAGCAAAATCATCCGCAATCAGGAGAAGGAAATGTCCATTTACGACTCGCCCAGTCCGACGCTTGATTCCTCGATGGTGACCACCGCTCTGGAGCTTCCCGGCTACCGCATCGTGCGCAATATCGGCGTGGTGCGCGGCATTGTGGTGCGCTCGCGCAACATCTTCGCCACCATCGGCGCAGGGCTACAGACGATCCTCGGCGGCAACATCACGCTCTACACCCAGCTCTGCGAGAAGACCCGGCAGGACGCCTTCGTCATGATGATGGAGCATGCCGCCGAACACGGAGCCAACGCCGTCATCATGGCCCGCTACGACGCCAACGAGCTGATGCAGGGCGTCACCGAAGTCCTCGCCTACGGCACCGCCGTCGTCGTGGAAAAGATCTAGCGGCGCCTACCCTCTGGCTGGTCATTCTGGATTTTTTGAAGCGAGAGTCTGACTTATTTTGAAGCGTCATTCTGACTCGCCGAGTCAGAATCTCCGTCGTTGCCTTTATCTTTTCCGTTGCCTCTGTCCCGCGCATCCACTAAACTCCCCAAATGGAAAAGGGTGGCTATGTCTACATCCTTTTAGAACAGTTCAGATGGATGGGGTCATAGCTGCTTCGCGGGCGGGCGCGTAGGCGGCGTAGACGCGGGCGAAGACGGCGTTCCAGCTACAGTTGAGGGCGGCGGCGCGGGCGGCTTGGCGCATCTTGTCGAGGCGCGGGAGATCGTGGGCCAGCGTGGCGATGATCTGGGCGAACTGGTCGTCGGGAACGACGAAGCCGGTCTGGCCGTCGCGCACGATGAACTTCGGCCCGCCGTCCGGGGTGACGATGGCGGGAACGCCGCTGGCCAGAGCCTCCAGAACCACGTTGCCGAAGGTATCGGTGTGCGAAGGGAAGACGAGTGCGTCCATGTCGGCGTAGGCCGTGGCCAGCGGCTCTCCGCGCAGCACTCCGGCGAAGCAGGCGTTGTGCAGGCGGCGGCGCAGTTCGTCCTGCTCGGCTCCGTGGCCGACAATGTGGAAGCGGATGTGGAAGACGCCCAGCGCGGCCAGTTCGCGCTCGATGCGGATGAGCAGGGCGACGTTCTTCTCGATGGAAAGACGTCCGACGTAGCCCAGCACGAAGGGTTTGTCGTCCGCGCTGCGCGTGCGGCGGGCGGGCGTGAACAGCTCGGTGTCCACGCCGCGCTGCATCAGGTGGCAAGGCTTTCCGGTGGCGCGTTCGAGCATGGCGCAGAGTTCTTTATTGGGCGCGTAGAGGACTTTGGCGAGGCTGTAGAAGCGTAGGATCGCCGCCAACGCGCCGTCCTCCACCGTGCGTTCGACGTTCGCGCTGGATTCGGCGGAGAGGCGGCGCGTCAGCCAGGTGAGCCTGCGCGCGGCGTACTCATGCAGGTTGGTGTGCCAGCTTGCGGCCAGTCGGATGCCGTGTCGCCACGCAAAGTACGCGCCGTACATGCCCAGTTCGCTGGGGCCGGTGATGTGGATGATGTCGGGGCGAAAGGCGCGCAGTTGGCGGTCGATCTCTCCGGCGTAACGCCAGAAGAGCGGGTCGAACTGGAGGTCTTTCTCCATGCGCACGGCGAACGATGAGCGGCGCAGGTCAAGCGTGCGCAGCTCGCCGGATTGCGCAGCGACGCAGCTCTCGGTGTGCGCTCCGGCGCTGGCCCGCACGCAGAGAAAGGGAAGGCCGTGCCGCTCGGCGTAGGCCGCGAAGTTGCGGCTGGTGTGGGCTACGCCGTTCACCTCGTGAAAGGAGTCGGGGAAGTAGGCGACGCGTTGACCTTCGATGGAGATAGGCGAACCGCTCCTTGCTGCTTCGTGCTTCTGCTATGCCTTGCGCTCGGCGAGGGCGGTGCGCATGGCGCTGTTGTCGTTCCAGGCCAGACGCAGGCCGCGCGAGACGGGGGCGGTGCCCATCATGCGAACGAAGGACAGGACGGCGTTGAGATAGACCGGCGCGCTCTCGCTGCCCCACAACTGGCTGAGCGGGCGGATCTCGCCGTTCGCGTCGGGGTGGTAGACGCGCTCGTCCCAGCGGCGCGAACCTTCGGGAAACTCCGGGTAGTTGCGGATGGCGTCCAGCGTGGAGTTCAGGATGCGATGCTTCCACGGTTCGGCATACTGCGGCATGAAGAGGACGTGGCTCTTGCGCTCGCGGCGCACCTCGTAGACGAACTCGGTGAAGCTGGTGGCATGGGTCAGGTTGACGTTGGCGTTTGGCTCGATGCCGTGACGATCGCCGCCGCTGATGAGCACCTGATTCCACTGCGCGGCCAGAGTCGCGACCGCGCGATTCTCGTCCCAGTGGCGCAGGCCGTTCAGTTCGAGCGCATGACAGAACTGGCCGTTGACGGCGAGAAACTCATTGACCTGATAGCGATGCTTCTGGTCGCCGATGCGGTAGAGATCCCACAGCGGATGATTGATCACGATCAGAACGCCGGGCAGTTCATCCAACTCGGCCAGCATCTCGGTGAGCATCTGGGGAGGGCGCTGGGCCACCGGAATCGCGGTGAAGGCCTCCATGCGGCTCATCCACTCCGCACCGGCGGCGCTGGGCAGGTTGTGGATGCCGAGGTGGAAGGCGCTGTCGCCGAAGGGAACCGTCCACTCCAGCGAGACGGGGATCTGCCGCGCCGAAGCAAGCGAACGCAGCAACATCGGAGCGCGAATGTCGTCGTGATCGGTGATGGAGACCATCGCCTGTATCTGTAGCTTGTTCTCGATCTGGGTGCGCTCCAGATCGAAGGCGAGACGCGGGGTTAGCGGTGGGGTCCAGTAGCTGCGCGCGTAGTCGGGACGAATGCCGGAGGCGCGGATGGAGCGTCGCTCGGCCCAACGCATCAACGGCTGTAGCAGAGGCCAGTCGTTGGATAGCTCGGCGATGAAGTCCAGCGTCTCGCGCGAGACGCTGGTGTGGCTGTGCAGCGAAACTCCGGCGGTAAATTCCTCGACGGCTCGCGGCTCGCGCCACAGGTAGGAAACGGTCTGGCTCATGGTCGACACTCCGGCACTCGATCAACTCCCTGCGCAATCAGTCTCCCCAATCAAGATGAAGGGAAGATGACGGTTCAGAGAATTAAACGAGAAACGGAACCAGAGTCGGCACCGGTACCGCTCCTGTTGAGTAACTTCTGCTGGCCGAATATACGCAATGCAAAAAAGGTCAGATCATTCCAGCGGGCTTATACAATTCCTGCATGGCTGGCTTCGCAGTTTTCATGACTATTGTGACCTTCGGGTTCCTCGGTGTTGTTGCAGCTTGCATCTTGTCTTCATGCCTTTATCTTCTTGCGAAGCGGAGGCCCCTGAAAGAGGGGCAGAATCGCCGCTCTATAACCATAAAAGTCGTTATGGCTCCGTTTATTGGCCTCGTCTGGCTGGTTTTTGCACTGCTTCTTCATGTCGAGACCTCCAACAGGCTGGCCCACCAGGATTGCGGATTGAGTGGCGATCCATACGTCACGCTTCCTAACGGATATGTCCTTGGTAGTCACAACACTTACGACGGATATATCAAGGCTCCTGGCTACGAGACAGATGTGCCGGTTGCGGGGCCGGGCTATGTTCGTTCGATCATCGATCTCCAATTCACCGACGGTAACTTTGTGGGTACACAGTTTGACTTCAAGACGTCCAGTGTCCGTCGATTTATATACGACACGCGAACGCAAGAGTTCAGTTCGTCCCCTGAGGGGCCGCTCTCATGGGACGCCGCCAACACGAATGCTCAAGAAGGCGCAAACTCCTACTGGAAACTCTATGCACAGTACAGGCATTATTGGCCAAACTACATTCTTTTGGTGTTGATTATCGCTGGCGAGGGTTCGATTGGTTTCTGGGTATGGAAAGCCTGAACCGTATTGGATTAAAACAGGTAATCATCAATATCGCTACTCCGCCTTGTCGTCGGGGGCGAGGATCTGTAGGCAGAGCGGGGACTCCAGCATGCAGGGCATCTTGGCAATGGCGGCGACGGCCTTCTCGATGGTTGAGGTCAGGCAGGGTTCGGTGGTAATGACGAAGGGCAGGCGCTGCTTGGTGTGACCGGGGCGTTGCAGCAGCGAGTCGATGTTGGCGCCGACCTCGGCCAGCGCTCCGGCGATGGCGGCGACGATGCCGGGCTTGTCGTCCACCACAAAGCGCAGGTAGTGCGGCGCCAGAAACTCTCCGGTGACCTCGCGGCGGCGGACGGGAAGATCGACGGCGACCGACTTCTGCGCGACGGCCAGAATGTCCGAGACGACGGCGACGGCTGTGGGTTCGCCGCCCGCTCCGTGGCCGGAGAAGACTACGTCTCCGCCGAAGCGGCCCGAGGTGACGACCATATTCTGCGTTCCATGCGACCAGGCGATGGGCGAGCTTTGCGGCACCAGCATCGGCGCGACGCGGGCGTGGACGAGCTTGGCCTTCGCATCCAACTGGGCGCGCGAGACCTGACGGATGGTGCAGCCCAGCTCCCTGGCGTAGGCAAAGTCGACGGCCTCGATGGTGGAGATGGTCTGCGTGGCGACGGCGTCGGGATCAAGCTCGGCATGCAGTGCGATGCGCGAGAGGATGCAGAGCTTGGCACGCGCGTCGAAGCCATCGACATCGGCGGAGGGATTCGCCTCGGCGTAGCCCAGAGCCTGCGCATCGGCCAGAACGTCGGCGTACTCCGCGCCCGACTCCATGCGGCTGAGGATGTAGTTGCAGGTTCCGTTGACGATGCCGCTGATGCGCGTGATCTGGTCGCCGGAGAGTCCTTGCAGGATGCCGGGAATCACGGGAACGCCACCGGCGACGGCGGCTCCGTGGACGAGCTGCACGCCGTTCTTCGCGGCCAGACGGAAGAGCGATGCGCCGCGATAGGCGATGAGCTGTTTGTTGGCCGTGACGACCGACTTGCCCGCAGCGAAGGACTTCTTCAGCCAGCTCTCTGCGGGATCGAGACCGCCCATCAGCTCGACGACGATCTGCACGTCGGAGTTGAGAATCTCGTTGAAGTCCTCCGTCCAGACGACGGACGCGGGAACGCACTTCGCCGCGTCGGAGCTGCGTTTGCGCTCGACGTTGCGGTTGAAGATGTGGGTCAGCACGACGCCGGGCAGCTTCGCAGAGGCAAGGACGCGCGCCACCGAACTGCCGACGGTTCCAAAGCCGAGCAGAGCGATCTTGACCGGCGTTGCTGCGGCGTTGGGCGCGGCGGCGCTGTTCTTGCTGCGAGTGGATGCGGGCTTCGGGCTTGAGGTCTTGCGCTGGATTGCCATGTTGTTATCGATTCTATTCTGTCAGTAGTTAATTCTGTTCGGAAGTGCGTGCCAGACCTCGAAGCTCTCGATGGCATCCTCGGCGAGCAGGCGCGTCATAGGGATTTTACGCTGGTCGTGGGGACGGCTGAGTTCGGCGTAGAGAAAGGCGTCGGCGAAGCCTGCGTCGGCGGCGTCGCTGGCGGAGTTGCCGTAGAAGATCGCATCGACGTGCGCCCAATAGAGCGCGGCCAGACACATCGGGCAAGGCTCGCAACTGGTGTAGACGACGCAGCCGGTGAGCCGGAAGCTGCCCAGCGCGCGGCATGCCTCGCGGATCGCAACAACCTCGGCGTGGGCCGTCGGGTCGTTGGTGGAGGTGACCTGATTGACGCCGGTGGCAATAATCTCGCCGTCGCGCACGATGATTGCGCCGAAGGGACCGCCGGCATGCGCCTGCGCGTTCGCCGTGGCCAGCTCGATGGCGCGCTGCATGAAGTGGGGATTGCCTTCCATGACGTGCCTCCTTCCTCGGGTGCCGAGAGCTTATATATGCTGCCGAGCGTCTGCCTGTATAACAGCCTGCGAAGCGGCGAAGAAGCGTTCCAACTTTGCGCCGCATGGCAGGAGAACTCTTGCGATTATGGTACATGCGTTTCAGTAGATCGGGGAATGACTCGTCCTGCGGACGCGCTGGCTGCCTCTGCGCAGCATGCTGCCTGTGCGTAGACCACTGCTGTCGCTAGTCTTGCATCAGAGATAAGATAGGTCTTCATGCCGATTCAGTCCCTCCATCCCGCAAACGACAATCTGCCGCTGGAACATCGCGCACTGAGCAAGGTCAACGGAGTA
>JARLFY010000069.1 GCA_031296325.1 Acidobacteriaceae bacterium
AACCGTTGGTTTAGTGTAGAATTCTCGCGTTGTGCAAACCGAGACCTACAATGCGCAGAACCATCTCTCCAGCGGGCTTGTAGGGTATGACGCTGCGGGCGACATCATCAGCGATGTCAGCAATCAGTACGTCTACGACGCCGAGGGGCGCCTCTGCGCGGTACAGAATCGGCTCTTTGGCGGCTGGACGGGGTATCTGTACGATGCGGCGGGCAACCGCGTCGCCAAGGGAACGCTCTCCTCCAGCGTCACGGCCAGCAACGCATGCAACATGTCCAGCAACGGCTTCACGCAGACGGCGGGCTACGTCGTTGGCCCGTCGGGCGAGCAGCTCACCGAGGTCGACGCGGGCAATAACTGGGTGCACACCAACGCCTACGCAGGCGGCAAACTCATTGGCACCTACGACGCCAAGGGCCTGCACATCTACGTCGATGACCCGTTGGGCACTCGCCGGGTGCAGGTCAACGACGCCACCGGAGCGGTGGAAGCGACCTACCAGAGCCTCCCCTTCGGCGACGGATACACCCCCAACTTCGCCACCGGAACCGACGACCCCGCCGAAAACCACTTCACCGGCAAAGAAAGAGACACAGAGAGTGGGAATGATTTCTTCAATGCTCGCTATTACAACTCCAGTACGGGTCGATTTCTAAGCCCCGATCCGCTGCCTTGGATCGGCTGGCAGGGAGGCAGTGAGGCGAATCAAAACAGATTCGACGCATGGATCGCGAATCCGCAAAACCTGAACGAATACGGCTATGTGAATAACAATCCGATGAATCACACGGATCCCACGGGCATGAACGCGTGCGGCACGAGTGATGACAAGACTTGCAAAGTCACGATCACAATCACGGCTCGGAAAAAGAACGCTAAAGGCAAATATGACGATGGCTTCACAAATCTTAAGAACCAAGGCCAATACAACGCGATAGCAACAGTAGACGTAAATGGCAAGAAGACGCAATTTCTCGCGAAATCAACCCCGGATAATGCAAAAACTGGCGCAACCGTTGCGGATGGTATATACGACGCGACAGGGGGCACGCATAAGGGAGGGTATCCAGATATCCACGTAAATTCTGGCGGCCCGGTTACGACAATAGGCCCGGACCCAGGTAACAACGGTAAAGACTATGCCACTGGTATAGAGATACATAGGGCCGGCGTCGACGACGCCACTACGACGAGGGATCCTACGCACCCTATCTCAGCGGGATGCCAGACAATCCAGACCGACTCATACCCAGATTTCCAGCGCACCACTGGGCTTGTTCCAACCGCCGGAGCTCCACAGCATACTTTTACCGTCGATCTCCAGGCAAATGGCAGCGGAAAATAGAGGATTCCAACAGCTATCGATGATTAGGATGTGGAACATGAGAAACAAGCCCGTTCTCTATCGGATTACTGCATTGGTCTACTGCTTATCGTCCTGCACGGTTTTGATCGCACAACAGGCCGACAAGACAGAGCCCATTTCGAAAACGAACTGCAGTGAAATAGAAGCCCTAGCAGGGATGACAAGCGCCAAATCGTCGGCAGTATTAATGAACTGGAAACCTAAGGCAGGCGATAGCTACCGCGCGAAAGTCGTCTTCGCCTTTAGCTCCTTTGAACTCCATCCGATTGACGCCGATGCCGCCGCCGCAGTACTCGACCTCATCCCGCAGAATGACCAGCAGGATTTGGTGTGGCATTCGCTGGATGGAGCCGCGGATTGTCTGACCGAGTCTGAGAAGGATATGCGGACGCTGGACAGGCTGCAAGCTCGACTGCCGCACGATCTGGCGACTGCTGTGTTGCTTGTCCCCAGCAAAATGTTGGCCTACGTATCCTATGCAAACACGTCAGGCGCGGATCCAAACAGTGACTACGCAGTACAGATGCAGAGGGTCTGTCGAGTGAAGCACCGAGAGTTTGTGAAGGCGGTAGATCAGCTTCCGCCGAATATTAAGAAGTGGTTTTTATCTGGAACGTTTAATCCCGACGGGTGTCACGCGCTCAAATTCCCTGAACAGTAGTCGGCGGCTGAGCTTCCCACGCCGGAGTCCGTGCTCGACATGGTGGGAATAATCCGAGCTTCGGGCCGCTTGGAGCTTTCATTGACGTTGGGGATACCGCTCGCGGAAGAGAGATTCATGGTGGCGGCTCTGGGCTCCCCAATCCATTTGCGGATCATCAAGGCTGGGTTGCGACACCGGGGTGCACTAGGGGGCAAAATATCGACGTAATAAATTTGGGGAAACAAGTAACGGCATTTCAGCAAGACAACCCCGGCTCTCCAATCCGGTACATCAGGAAATAGACTATGCTCAGGAATCGATTTCTAACCCAGGTGGTCTGCCTGTCTCTTGTTCTAATGTGCGGACCTAGCGCACGGGCGCAGGCTTATGCCGGGCCGCACGCATTGGGCTCGTATGAGATTGGCCATAAAGTCCTTATCAGAACCCTTTCGAGTAGCCTGGGGAAGCCCATCGCGCCGCGTTCAGATGCCGTTTTGTGCTATCGATCGGCAGATTTGGGACACCTGTGGATCAAGTCGGCGGCGGGAGCACCATCACGGGTAGGCGGTGTGTTGCTAAGCGATTTTCCAAATTGCTTGGATAGCCCCGTTATGGACACATCGGGATCCCTGCGTCAGTGGAAGACTACTGAGGGAATTGGTCTTGGCAGCACTACCCAGAGTGTTCTGGCAGCCTACGGCAAGCCCTCGCGAAATGACCTAATCAAGGGCGTGGCATATCGTTGGGTTGTTTACGGCGATTATCACAACGGTCGTTATTCAGCCAAGAGCATGCCTGAACGAGGCGATGAGGTATTGGTTTACTTGGGCGCTGATGTTCTAAGCACTGCTGAATTTGGACTTCGCAATGGGAGGGTGGTCTGGATATTTCTTTCGGAGGACGAGTAGCCGGATCCCCCATCTCAATTTTGAGCTGTGGGGTTCACGCTTACGATGTCAGGTCTATGGGTATGACGATCTTCTCCGCTTGTGTATTCAGTGCAGCGTTTGGGCGGCCACCGCATTCTTCCGGCAAAGAACGCGATACCGAATCAGGCAACGACTACTTCGGGGCCAGGTACTACAGCAGCAGCATGGGTCGATTCATGTCGGCGGCGGAATGACCGGCTATCTGTACAACGCGGAGGGGCAGCGAGTGGTGAAGGGAATGTTGACGACGTTCCGTTGCGATACGCAGGTGGGAGAACGCAACAAAAAGCCCGGATCTGAATTGATCCGGGCCTTTGATCTTGCAAGGTGACTCTATGCTGCCAAATCTTCTGCTTACTTCACGACCGACTGAAACAGCGGTGAGGTCAGCAGGCTGGTGAACTCGCCGTCGGACGAGGCGTAGCTGACCGTCAGCGATCCGGCACTTGAGCTGATCGTGGTATTGTCCATGGCGGTCTTTTCCAGCGGCGTACCCTGCTGCTTCTTCAGAATTGCCAGACCCTTCATCACCGTGGCGCAGGTTGCGGCCGTCAGCGTGTCCGACATGTTCACGGACATATCGAACTTCACTCCGTTGGAGAAGTCCATGGTGTAGCGAGAACCCTTCATCCGATTCTTTACCGTGTCGTAGTCGGCGATCTGCGCTGCCGAACCGAGAACGCCGCGCATCATGACCTGTGTTCCCTTGGCGTCGAGCAGGCTCCAGATGGCGTGATTGTCGACGGAAGCCATGTCGGCCATCAGGTCGCCGTTGGACAGAAAGCTTGGCGTAAGGCCATCGCGAGCATCCACTGCTGCTTCGATGGCTTCCTTGTCGCCAAAGACCATCGTCGTCTGGTTGAGGAAGACAACGCTCAGGCCTGACGATCCCATCGGGTAGATGCTGTTATTGCGTCTTGGCACGGGCTTGATCTTGTTCTTGACGAAGTTTGCCATGATCTCGCGGGTGTGGAACTGGCCCTGCGCGATTCCCACGATGCGATCCGCCTCTGCGGTTTTCCCCTCGGCATTGGTCGTACGAAACGCGGCAAAGGCCAGCGCGTCGGTATCCGCGTCCACCTTCAGTCCGGACTTGGTCAACGCCGTCTCCAGACGCTTGAGTTCGGGCGGCATCACGCGATCCTTCAGACTCATCGCGGCGGGCGAGTTCTGCATGGCGCGGTAGTCCACCACGATCAACTGTTGAACTTCATGCGGGATAGAGGCCTTGGCATCGCCCGACAATTGTGCCGCGTGGGCGAACGGGGCACACAGCGCAACGGTCAGCGCCGCAGTCAGTGCCTTGCAGGTTCTTCCTCTATGGCTGGAGATGGATCGTGACTCGAATGAATACATACGCAAAATGAACTCCCATGCATCGGTGAATATAAAACTGGTGGCTGCGATTCAGCCTGAAACTGAACCCCTACTATTCTTCTCTGAAACAGCATTTCAAGCAAGGGGCAATTTGTTGGACGAATCGAATGCAAAATGGTTTGACAAAATTCCGACTCATTTTCTGGTCAGGTCGAAACCAAATCTGCGGCATCTCTCCCTCTGTGCTATATGCGCATCCGTTAATCTTTAGAGCGTTTCGGCATCGGTGTAGACCATTGTGGAGCGAGAAAAAGCAGATTCCTCCGCTTCGCTACGGAATGACAAGCAAATGCTACGGAATGACAAGCAAATGCTACGGAATGACAAGCAAATGCTACGGAATGACAAGCAAATTGGTCTATAGCAATTCCTAAACTGCTCTAGCTGCGGGCCAGGGCAGCGGGGAATTTAGCTTACGCTCCAGAACCTTGGCCTCTGGGTCGAAGTCGGGAATCTGGCGCAACCATTCTTCCTCCGGCTCGTATGCCTCCTGCGGAATCAGGCCGATGATCTCGCCCTGATTGGCGACCACTCCGTAGTTGCGCGCCAACTCCTGCACTGCGGCGTGTACCCGGCGCATCGGAGTGGCGCGAAAGTCGGTAATATTCATGCTTACCTGTGCGCGCCCGTTCACGCTGACGCCGATCGCCTTGACTCCGTGCATTCCTCCGGCTGAGGCGCGAATCGCCCGCGCGATGGCTCGCGCCGCCGCGATGTCCGCCTGCGCCACCAACGGCACTCCGTCCCCGGTCTGCGTGCTCAGCGGCGAATCCAGAAAGATGTTGTAGGCGATCAGAAAGCTGCGCGCTCCCACGGCGCTGGCTCCGGCTGTGGGATGAATCTCCGGTCCGCCAACGTCTGGCCGCCGCGATGCATCGCGGAGTGCCGACTCGCGCAACCCCTCAAACTGACCGCGTCGCACGTCTTCCAGATTGACTCGATCGGGCCGCGCCGCCGCCGCCTCGTAGAAGTAGACGGGAACCCCGTAGCGTCGCCAGATCTCCAGTCCGGCACGCCGTGCCAGCATCGCGCACTCGGCCAGCGATATTCCGCTAACCGGAACAAACGGAACCACATCCGCCGCTCCAATGCGCGGATGAACACCGTTCTGCTTGGTCAGGTCGATCAGCTCCGCCGCGCGCCCGACTCCACGCACCGCCGACTCCAGAACCGCCGTCGGCGATCCGGCAATCGTCACCACGCTTCGGTTGTGCGCCGCATCCAGCGACCAGTCCAGCAGGCGAACCTCGTCGCCCTTCATCGCCGCTACAATCGAGGAGACTTTGGCCTTGTCGATGCCTTCGGAGAAGTTCGGCACACATTCAATCACTGCATTCGTATTCATACTCGGCGACATAGACTCACTTCCACCAACTATAGCCCAACGTAAACTGCACGCTGGCGTTGACCCCGGGATTCTTGTCTCCCAGCGAGGCGCTGGAGATGTGAATCGCGTTTGCCCCCAGATCAATCGAGCGTTTGGGCTGCGTAAAATAATGCACTCCCACGCCAAACTGCGGGGTAAAGTTCCACACGCTGGCGTCGTCGTTCGATCCGTTGTCGCCCAGCGTCGTGTAGCTGAATCCGCCGTTGTTTCCGGGGATGGGAGGTCCGCCAAAGGCAGGATACTTGTGATTGGTCCACAGCACTCCGCCCGCGCCCTGCGCCCAGGGCGTAAAGCGCCGCGTCCCGGCGAAGTTCCAGCGCAAAATCGCTGGCGTAATGCTTATGCCGGTAAACGTTCCGCCGATGGAAAACGGCGCGGAACACTCCGCCCCGACTCCGCCGAGGGGGCCTGCGACGACCGTGCAGTTCTGTCTCTGCGTGATCGGGGTGTAGGACTGCCAGAAGGGAAACGCCTCAACCGCGTACTCGAAGTTGCCGCGCACCAGTCCCTTTCCGTACATTCCTGTCAGAATCTTGCCCGCGTGAACTCCCGCCATCAGGAACTTGAAGTTGCCGCGATCCTCGGTCACTCCAAAGCCGGTCTGCATCAGTGCGCCGAAGTTGAACGGCCTTGCCTCCTGCCGCAGCGGATTCGTGATCGCAATGCTGGCTGCCGTCGCAGAGGACTGTGCCTGCGCCGCGCAAGACAGAGCGACCAGAGCGACCGCAAGCCTGAATAGAGTTTGTGTACCGCTCAAAGAATTGCTCCGTCTCTCGCTCAATTTCAAACTCCGCACAGAAGAAAGCCGCCGAAGCTTCGGCGGCCTCTCCCATCCTCATCCGTCTTTAGTTCTTGATCCGCGATTATCCGTGCAAATCCGCGGTCGTCGTTTGTCTTAGGCGTTAGCCGCCATCGCGGCTTCGTCCATATCGAAGTTGGTATAGACGTTCTGGGTGTCGTCGAGATCTTCGAGAACCTCCAGCAGACGCATCATTCCGGTTGCCTGCGATCCTTCCAGCTTCTGGTAGGTCGATGCGACCATGGTCACCTCGGAGTACTCCGGCTCGATTCCCGCAGCCTTGATCGCCGCCAGCACCGCGTCGTACTCCTTCGGTCCGGTGATGACCTCCCAGGTCTCGCCCTCGTCCGAGAGGTCGTCGGCTCCTGCCTCCAGCGCGATCTCGGTCAGTTTGTCCTCGTCCGCCTTGCTCTTGTCGACGGCGATGACGCCCTTCTTCGAGAACAGGTAGCTCACCGAGCCAGACTCGCCCAGGTTACCGTTGTTCTTCTGGAAGGCGTGGCGAATCTCGCTCACGGCGCGATTCTTGTTGTCGGTCAGCACCTGCACCATGACGGCGACTCCGCCGGGGCCGTAACCCTCGTACAGAATCTCTTCGTACGAGAGGCCTTCCAGCTCGCCGGTTCCGCGCTGGATGGCGCGCTTGATGTTCTCGCCGGGCATATTCTCGGCCTTGGCCGCCAGAATCGCGGTGCGCAGGCGCGGATTGCCATCCGGGTCTCCCCCGCCGCCCTTGGCTGCAATGGTAATTTCCTTGATCAGCTGGGTAAAGATCTTCCCGCGCTTGGCGTCGGTCGCGCCCTTCTTATGCTTGATGGTCGCCCACTTTGAATGGCCGGACATGGATTCCCTCGTAACTTGATTTTTGCTGCTTGTATTCTGGCTGCTTGTTTAGGCGCCTGAGCGAGCCGATCCTGCGCGTGGCCGCAGTGCAGCGCATCCCTTACGCAACGTATGATTTTAGCACGTTCGTCGCCTTCCTCTCCACTCTGGCGATCCTGTCCTGATCGCAGTCGTCTCCGCTATAGCCTCCTCTTCCAGAGGACTGCTTCATTTGGTTTCTGTCAGCTTCTCGGTCTCTTTGGACATCGTCGCCGTCCGTTCCAGTTTGTCCCAGTTGAACGGTTTGCCGTCGATGGCGCGCTTGATCGTCTTGAAGAGAACGATCGAGAAGACCTGTCGATAGCTAAAGCGCTGGATCCATATGTGGAAGAGCAGCCATGCGTCTCCCTTGCTCGCCGGATGTTTTTTCTCCAGCGCGAAGGCCAGCGCGGAGGTCACAAAGTCGATGGCAAGGAACGTGAAGAAGAACAACAGCAGCTTCTCGAAGCTGGCCGACGAGGCCGTCTCGGGATGGAAGTGTCGGTCGTAGAAGTAATTCAGCACTCCGGCGACGAACATCAGGTCGATCATCGGCGAGACCAGCGGCAGCAGAATCTGGAAGATCAGGGTATTGGGCAGCGCGAACAGGCCCATCGCGCGTCGTTTCGCAATCGCACCGCGATGCTTGAAGACCGCCTGCAGGATTCCAAACGACCAGCGGAAGCGTTGCCGCATCAGCCCATCCATGTTGACTGGTGCCTCGGTGAAGGCCAGCGCGCTGTCCTCGTAGATCACCTGATAGCCCTGCTCCAGCAGGTTCATCGTCAGATCGGCGTCTTCGGCGACGGTGTTGGTGTGGTAGCCACCTCCAGCCTTCACCGCAGACGTTCGCCATGCGCCGATCGCTCCCGGAACCACCATCACCACGTCGAACAGATCCAGTGCGCGCCGCTCGAAGTTCTGGCTGGTGATGTACTCCAGCGCCTGCCAGCGGGTCCACAGGTTCACGCGATTGCCCACCTTGGCGTTGCCCGCCACCGCGCCGATTCTGGGATTGGCGAAGTGGCTGACCAGCTTGGTAATCGCGTCATGCGCGATCACTCCATCGGCGTCGATCCCGACGTAGACCTCCTCGTCGGTCGTCTCCAGCGCGAAGTTCAGAGCGTCGGCCTTGCCTCCATTCGGCTTGGTAATCACCGTCAACCGTCCCGACGCGATGTCCGCCGGATACGCGTCAATAGCCGTTTGGTAGGTCTTGTCCGACGAGCCATCGTCGATCACGACAACGCGAATATTCTTGTAGTTCGACATCATCACCGAGCGGATGGTACGCACGATGACCTTCTCCTCGTTGTACGCAGGGACCAACACCGCAACGCGCGGAGCGTAATCCGGCCCGGCAAAGTTCTTGCGCGTGCGCAGCCGGTCGATGACCGCGAAGACGCCGATAATAATCAGTCGTGCGCTCATCAAAATGTCGCCGACGAAGAAGACCGCAACCACAAAGTGGTTGAAGAAGGCCCACACGAAGAAGGCGACCAGATCCACGCGCGCCTGCCACTGCTGTTGGTCGTTGAGCGGAGGCATCACCTCGGCGCGCGTCTTGCCCATCAACTGCGAGACCGGAACAATGGTGAATCCGTGATCGCGCAGAGCCTCGATCAGCACTGGAAGCGCGGCCACCGTCGCCGAACGATCTCCTCCGCCGTCGTGCATCAGGATGATCGAACCCTGCATCCACGAGCGCGTCTGCATGTCGTTGATCTGCTGAAAGACGCTGTCGGTAATCTCCTGCGGACTCTTGCGTGGATGCTCGTCCCAGTCGTTGGTGTCGATCTTGTCGCCGACGATGACGTACCCGAGATTCTGAATCCGTGCGGCTGGAGCGGCCTGATCGTTGGTATCCGGCTCCTGATCGATCGAGTATGGCGGGCGGAAGTACAGCGGTTGCACACCCAACTCTGCGGCAAACAATCGCTCCGTCAGATTCAACTCAAGGTCAACGCTGCTGGTTGAAATCTCACTGATGTCGGGATGAGTAAAGGTATGGTTGCCAATCTCGTGGCCTTCGTTGAAGACTCGCCGAATCAGCCCGATATTGTTCTGCGCCTGCTCGCCGATCATGAAGAAGGTTCCCACCACGTGGTACTTCTTCAGGATGTCGAGGATCTTCGGAGTCCACTTCGGATCGGGTCCGTCGTCGAAGCTGAGCGCCACCTCCTTCGGGTGATAGCCCGTCTGCGTCACCGTGTACGACAGAGGGAAGGAACTCATCGTCTCCGCCGTAACCATGCGATAGGCCAGCGGAACCGAGTTGTCGTCGTCCATCGTCACCACGCGATGGCCGGTCTGCATCTTGCGCGTGATGCGCAGAATATCCCCCGTGCCTTCGGTGTCGATGTCGAAGCCCGGTTCCACCTGCGCCAGATCGATCACCGGATCGATGCGCGTCGGCTTATCCCAGATCTTCCACAGCGAGTTGTCCTCCGAGCCCAGCCGCCACAGAGCGAAGGTCTCGATGCCCATAGCTCTGGCCGCGCGCATCTCGTTCAGCACCGTCACTGCGTCCAGAAACCACACCTGATGGCGTACGTGCGCGTCGTCATCGTCATACGCGAAGTGGACGTTCAGACTGTCGGGATCCAGCTCGATCTGCGCCCCGGCATCGGTCGCTGCCTGCCATGCCTCCTGGGTCGACATCTCCTCGGCGCCCAGAACCTTTGGCTCCGCAGGCTTGCCGGATTTGACTGGCTTGCCTTTGCGCATCTTCGGCGCCTCAGGCATCGTCGTCGTCCAGTCGTACCCGTAGCTGCCCAGCGAGCAGATGATCTTATTCTTGGGAACAACATTCAGTACGGCCTTCAGGTTGTTCAGAAACCAGTCCTGCGCTGCAATCGGTCCCGGCCCGCTTCCTGTCTGGTGCTGATCGTAGTTCATCATCAGCAGGCCGTCGGAGTTGTCCGCCATCAGCTTCAGGTCGAAGGCGTCGTCGCCCACCGGAGTATTGACGTACAGCTTCAGTCCGCGCGGATGAAAGTCCTGATACAGCGCCACGAGCAACGCCATATACCCCTGCTGCGCGTATCCGGGAATCTCCTCGAAGTCCATCGAGAGGCCGTGGTAGCTGGGATTCGCCGCCAGAAACGCGTCCGTCTGCCGTACAAAACGCGCCCGCGAGGCAGGATTGGTCAGGAAGTCGCCAATCGAGGGAAGAAACATCCCGCGGATCGGATCGTAATTATTCACCAGCGGAAAGACCTCCGCCGGAGTTGTATCGTTGACTGCTCCCGCAATCGTACGCGCCACCCTCTGCTCGTGATCCACGCCATGCACGCCCGTCTGGTCCACCACGTCGAAGGCGCGGTTGTCCAGACTGTACGAGGTCAGCCGGCCGTCTGCCGACACCACATGCAGCCACTCCGGAAAGAGCAGATCGATCTGGGAGATGTGCTGCTTCAGCGAAGAATAGCTCGCCGGGTCATCCTCCACATAGTAGGCCGCGCGCAGTCCTTCGCCCGAGTTCAGCGTGACCTCGGAGGGCTTCAGATCGGTCTTGCGATGCTCGGATCGCCGCGGCTTAATCCCCGCCTTGCTGGAATCCGGCTTCAGCGCGCTGACATTCCGCTTCGGAGTCGACAGCAACAGCTCCGGCAGCGGGGTCATGTGCAGTAGGCCGATCACAAACAGCACTCCAACCACAACGCCAAACAGCGCCATGCCGTCGAAGATGCGCCGCAACCGCTTCCAGCGCTTGCGTTGTGGATCGTAAAAAACCTGCTGTGCCATGTTTCCTTTTCGCTTTTCCAGCGTCTATGGTTTTAATAAGAAATAACTGCCCCAACTAAATCTACATCAAAGCGGAGATCGGTGTGTTCTGCTGTGCTACGGATACATCGGAGCACAACAATTCACGGCGGAAGGAAAAAACATCGTCCGAACCGCTAACCGTAGCCCCAGAGACAGGTATGATTCTCCTGATATGACTCGATATCGACTCAACTTCTGGCTCTGGGCGGGCGCGGCTCTGATTGCGGGCCTCCTTCTGCGTCTCTGGTTCGTCTTCCACATGGCGCGGATCGCCGGCGACAGCCTGATCTATGGCGCCATCGCCAAAAACTGGCTCCTGCACGGCGTTTATGGCTTCGCCGAGAACAGGCTGGCCTCTGGTGCGATCGAGATCAGCCCTACGCTGATTCGCTTGCCGGGGTACCCGTTCTTCATTGCGGCATGCTTTCGCCTCTTCGGCGTCGAACACTACAACGCTGTTCTTTTCACGCAGATCGCCGTCGATCTCTGCACCTGCTGTCTGGTCGCCGCGCTTGCCGGACGAATCTTCGGTCGTCGCGCACTGCTTCCTGTTCTGTGGATCGCCGCGCTCTGCCCCTTCACCGCGAACTACGTCGCTGCGCCGCTGACCGAGACGCTGGTTCTTGCCACTATTGCTGTGGCCTTCTACGCCTTCGCGCGCTGGCTCGATGCAGATTCTGGTTTCAATCGCTGGCTTTGGATCCTTGCTGCTGCGCTCAGCGCCTCGCTGCTTCTACGCCCCGATCAGGCTCTGCTTGCTGCGGCAATCCTTCCTGCAATGCTCTGGCGCTCGCTGGCCACTCGCGAACGTCGCCTGCGCCCGCTCCATTCGGCTCTGCCAGCACTCGCCGCAACGCTCTGCATCGTGCTTCCGCTGATTCCGTGGGCCGCCCGAAACTGGCAGACCTTCGACGTTTTCCAGCCGCTCGCTCCGCGCTACGCCAACGATCCCGGAGAGATTCCTCCGCTCGGCTTCAACCGCTGGTATCGCACTTGGGCCATCGACTTCATCTCCACCGAACAGGTCTACTGGAACTGCAACGGAGACCGCGTCGAAGTCGACGACCTGCCCACGCGAGCCTTCGCCGCAGCCTCGCCCGAAGCCACAGACGATCTCGAAAGCCGCACCAGCGATCTGCTCGGCGACTACAACGAGACCACCACCGACTCCCCCGAGATTGACGCCCGCTTCAATGCTCTCGCCACCGAGCGCATCCACGCGCATCCGCTGCTCTACTATGTTGGCCTGCCTGCAGCTCGCCTGTTGGACATGGCCTTCCGCCCGCGCACCGAGATGATCAGCGACGCCGACGACTGGTGGAATTGGAGCGATCACCCCGCGCAGAGCGCTCTCGCCGCATCCTACGCAGCGCTCAACCTCGTCTGCTTCGCCCTCGCCTTCGCCGGCTACTTTGTCTGGAGACGTCGAACCAGATCTCTCGCGTCCTCTCCGATTGCGACGAGTTCACTCGCGTCCAACCGCGAGTTGGCCTTTGCCATGGTTGCTTACATCCTATTGCGCGCCGCCCTGTTGCTCACGCTGGACAACTCAGAGCCTCGCTACACGCTTGAGTTCTTTCCCCTCCTCTTCGTCTGGATCGGAGCGCTCTTCGCCTCGCGTCTGGTTAACCCCGACCAGAAGCACTTCTCCTGCTCCGGCGACGTTGCCAAAACGAAGTGAGGCGGTCTCTCGCTGGGAGAGACCGCCTCAAATTCTGCACTGTTCCTGTTGTGCGTTCGTGAGCCATACATGCGCTCGCAGAAAATTCCGCGAGACTTGCGGCTCCGGCGCTTCGGACAGGTCCTTCAGCAATTCTCAGAGAAGAATTACTTCTTTGGCGGAGCGATGGTGTCCTTGGCGGCCTTGGCGACGCGGAACTTGACCACGGTCTTGGCCTTGATCTTGATGGTCTCGCCGGTCTGGGGGTTGCGTCCGAGGCGGGCCTTGCGATCAGCCTTGACCAGTTTGCCGATGCCGGGAATGGTGAACTCGCCGTTCTTCTTGGTTTCCTTGACGGCGGTCTCCGCCAGCAGTTCCAGGAAGGCTGCCGTCTGCTTGTTGGTCAATTCGAGCTTCTCTGCCAGTAGGCGTACCAGCGCTGTCTTTGTCATACCCTTTGCCATGTGTGTTGCTCCTTGGTTCCAAGATGGTGATTCAAAATTGTGCTTCGTGCTGCCAATACATTTGCTGGACTTTCCCCGGGTAAATCCTTCTCCCATTCGTTCGATCTGAGAGAATCGCCGGTGTTTACGCGGTACCAGGAAACGTACCGCAATTCACCTTCGGCCTTTCGGATTGCTTTGTCAATGGTTTTTAGCAGGTTTCCACAGTTATTTTGCCGTTTTCTTCGGTTTTTCCCGGTTTTCAACAAAAAAGCTGGATTTTGCGGGCTTTAAGGCCGCATC
>JARLFY010000070.1 GCA_031296325.1 Acidobacteriaceae bacterium
CTGCGCGTGGTGGCGGTCGATTCGAGTGAGAGATTTCTGGCCGGACTGGCTGGCGTGACCGACCCGGAGCGCAAGCGCAAGGTTATCGGCGGAGAGTTTATCGCCGTCTTCGACGACGAGGCCAAGAAGATCTTCGAGTCGGAGAAGCACGCAGGCGACGAGATCGCCTGGCTGGTGCAGGGAACGCTCTACCCCGACGTGATCGAGTCGTCCAGCGTGAAGGGGCCTTCGCAGACGATCAAGAGCCACCACAACGTCGGCGGGCTGCCTGCGGATATGAAGCTGAAGCTGATCGAGCCGTTGCGCGACCTATTCAAGGATGAGGTGCGGCGCATCGGGCGCGACCTGGGAATGCCGGAGGAGATTCTGGAACGCCAGCCCTTCCCCGGGCCGGGACTGGCGGTGCGGATTTTGGGCGAGGTCACCGCCGAGCGCGTGGCTCTGTTGCAGGAGGCCGACGCGATTGTGGTCGACGAGATCAAGGCCGCAGGACTCTATCGCAAGGTCTGGCAGTCGTTCGCCGTGCTTCTGCCGGTCAAGAGCGTGGGCGTGATGGGCGACCAGCGAACCTATGGCTACACCTGCTGCGTCCGCGCGGTGGAGAGCGAGGACGGCATGACCGCCGACTGGGCTCCGTTGCCGTACGAGGTTTTGCGCGCCATTTCCAGTCGCATCGTCAGCGAGGTGCGGGGCATCAACCGCGTCGTCTACGACATCACCTCCAAGCCCCCTGGGACGATTGAGTGGGAGTAGGCGCGAGCCGGTGCTGGCCGCACGGGCAGAGGCGCTTTGAGCAAGTGCGGGAGATTCGCTGTGGCCTATACGGCGATGCGCATCTCGAATCGCTTGGCAAGGGGTTCGACGATCTGGATCACGCCGTGTCCGGGATTGATCTGTTCGCGTAGACGAAGCAGGCCAAGCTGTCGGAGTTTATTTACGTCTCTGGTCACCGAACCGCGATTGCGGCCCAACTCCTCTGCCAGTGCAGAGACGCTCATCGGCCGCTTGCGTGCCACCTGACAGAGGCGGATGCGCTCTGTCGTCAGGCACTCGATCATATCCAGCGGATCGGCGAAGGTGATGATCTTCTCTGACTCAAGACGCTCGCCTCTCAGTCTTCTGGTGACTCGCTCCAGAGAGCGCTGCACATGGCCCTCGAAGCCGTCGTGAAATACTTTAGTCTTCATAGCTTCTCCTGATCTCCTCTGCCTCGCGATAGAAGCGCTTGGCCGTGGCTGGAAATCCTCGATATGGAAACACCGTAACCTCGCCCATGAAGTGACGCTCGTGGATGCCGTGCGCATTGTCGTAACCGAGGACGCGCCCCTTGTCTACCTTGGATCGATGCGCCAGAACGAGGGCAAGATTGTATCGAACAACTTCATCTTTCTCGTTGACCCAGACCTCTTCGCGAAGAGTGCCTATACCACCAGCACAGTGAAATCGCGTCTCGTAGTCGGTATCCTTGCGAAGCTTGTCGCGTCGTGCCATTGCAAAGAGACTACATCAGGCGATGCTTATAACGCAACACCTGTGGGCTGGTCAATACGATCTTCTGATTGACGTGCAGGGCTACTTGGCGCAGGCGCAGGCGGCGAAGGCGGCGGCGGAGTCGTGGGCGAGCGAGCAGGTGTACTGCGGCCAGGCGAGTTGCAGGATCTTCGAGAGGTCGCCGGGGAAGTAGTTGCGCAGGTAGGCTTGGCTGGCCGGGGTCTTCGCGGCGGGGTCGGCCTCCAGCGCGGGGATCAGCGTGGACAGCGAGGCCGCGTCGAAGGCTGGCTCGTGGTAGGTCGTCGAGTAGGTGTACTCGGGAACCCAGATCGTCGCAAGGCCGGTTGTGTTCGAGGCCATGACCACGGTGTAGTCGGCGAGCGATGCCGTCGCCGGGTCGATCGAGGCCAGAGTGAAGGTGGGGCGATTGCCGTTGACCGGCGTGATCGACGCGACAACCTTCAGCGGAACGCCTGCGGCGGGCAAAGTAACGGCTGCGGGAACTGCGTTCGGCGTAGTAGAGACTGCGTTCGGCGTAGTAGACGCTGGGCTTGGCTGGCCGACGGACTCCGGTGTGAGCAGACGCATCTCGTCGGCGTGGGTGTGGCCGAAGAGGGCGAGGCGGACGACGTCGGCGTTCTGCGCCAGCAGGTTGGCCATGGACTCGTTGGCGAGAAACATCTGCGGTTTGGCTCCGGCGCAGACGTTGGCGAACTTGCGCGCCGTGGCGTAGAGATCCACGCCGGGCGGGATGTGTCCCATCACCCAGACACGCTCGTGTTGTTGGCGGGCGTGGGCGATCTGCTCGGCCAGCCAAGCAAGCTGCGCTGCGGCGGGCGCGGGGTCGGTCTTGCCGGAGCAGGTGGCGTACTTGCCGCTGAAGAAGAGATCGTCGATAACCAGCAGCCGCGTGTGCGGGACGGCGGCGAGCGGGACGCTGTAGTTGCCTCCGGCGGCGAAGTCGCTGACAGCGGCGGCACGCTCTGCCGGAGCGAGATCAGCGGGCAGCGACTCGCCGATGACCTTGGCGACCAGCCCGAGAAAGGCGTCGTGCGTCGCGTCGAGCGCGTAGTCGGCGCAGCCGGAGTCGTTGTTTCCCATGGCGATGTAGAGCGGAACTCCGGGCAGAGCCGCGCGCAGGGTCGTCGCGATGGTGCGAATGGTCTTCTCGGTGAAGGCGGTGTAGTCGGCGGGGCTGGCCTTGGGCAGCAGCGCCTTGTACTTGCAGTCGAAGGAGTGGGCCAGAAGGTCGCCGCTCAGGGTGATGAACTTGGCCTGCGCCGCGTTGGCGTGGATCGCCGCGAGGCTCGACTGCCAGAGAACCCAGGACGTGTCGATGCCGCGCGTGGGACAGGACTTTTGCAGTGCGGCGAAGTCCTGTGCCTCTGTTGGCGATGCGGGCGCGGAGAGAATCGCGGGCCACTCGGCGGCGGGCGCGGCGTTTAACTTCGCCACCTTGGCCGGATCAGCGAAGGGATCCAGATGTACGTCGGAGAGCAGCAATGCAGGGACGTTCGCACTGGGCTTTGCGCTGGCGACCGGCGCTGCGGGATTGCCTGACGCGGGCGACTGCGCGGTTGCAACGGCGATGGAACAGGCGACGAGAAGAGAGAGCAGGCTCAGTCGGACGGATTTCGTTGCGATCATCGTGCGCCTCGGAAATGGTTCTATGGAATGAATTAGATCATTTTCACTGTTACGGCAGAATGACAAATCATTTCTTGCCCGTAGCCATTCCGGAAGATCTCCAGTCTCGCTTCAAGTCGTTGTTGTCTTTGATCATATAAATCAGCGCTAAATCTTTCTCTGGAGGGGCGTCCCCCTCCAGAGAAAGATTTAGGTTACAGAATGACGGGAAGGCCGGCGAGGGCCATGGCAATCTCTTCGGCGGGATAGTCGTAGTTCTCCAGCAGGCCTGCCTGATAGTTGATGTAGGACTGCATGTCGAAGTTTCCGTGGCCGGAGAGGTTGAAGAGGATGGTGCGCGGCTTGCCCTCGCGTTTGGCCTCCAGCGCCTCGTAGATCGCCCCGGCAATCGCGTGGTTGGACTCCGGCGCGGGGACGATTCCCTCGGCGCGGGCGAACTGGATTCCGGCGGCGAAGGCATCGAGTTGCTGCACCGAGGTCGCCTCGATCAGCCCGAGATCCATGACATGCGAGACCAGCGGAGCCATGCCGTGGTAGCGCAGACCTCCCGCATGGATTCCCGGCGGCATGAAGGCGCTGCCCAGGGTGTGCATCTTGACCAGTGGCGTGAGACGTCCGGTGTCGCCGAAGTCGTAGGTGAACTGTCCCTTGGTCAGGCTGGGGCAGGCCGAGGGTTCCACCGCGACGATGCGTGCGTGGCTCAGTCCCTTCAGGTTGCGCCCGATGTAGGGCATGGCGAGACCGGCGAAGTTCGAGCCGCCCCCGGTGCAGGCCATGATGACGTCGGGTTCTTCGCCCGCCAGCGCCATCTGCTCGATCGCCTCCAGACCAATGACGGTCTGGTGCAGCATGACGTGGTTCAAAACGCTGCCCAGAGCGTACTTCGTATTCGGATCCTTTGCCGCGATCTCGACCGCCTCGGAGATGGCAATGCCCAGCGAGCCGTTGGAGTCGGGGTGTGCGGCCAGAATCGCGCGTCCCACCTCGGTCTCGACGCTGGGGCTGGCCGTGACGCTAGCTCCGTAGGTCTCCATCAGGGCGCGGCGATAGGGCTTCTGGTCGTAGCTGACGCGCACCATGTAGACCTTGCACTCCATGTCGAAGAAGGCGCAGGCCATGGCCAGCGACGATCCCCACTGGCCCGCTCCGGTCTCGGTGGAGAGGCGCTTGGTTCCGGCCTGCTTATTGTAAAACGCCTGCGGAACGGCGGTGTTCGGCTTGTGCGAACCGGCTGGACTGACGCCCTCGTTCTTGTAGTAGATGTGCGCGGGAGTGTCCAGAGCCTTCTCCAAACGGCGCGCGCGATAGAGGGGCGAGGGACGCCACTGTGCATAGACCTGACGTACTTCGTCGGGAATCTCGATCTCGCGCTCCGTGCTGACCTCTTGCTCGATCAGGCTCATGGGAAAGAGCGGAGCAAGATCGTCGGGGCCAAGCGGCTTCAGCGTTCCGGGATGAAGCGGGGGAGCCATCGGCTTCGGCAGATCGGCTGCAATGTTGTACCAGGCTAGAGGGATGCGATCCTGCGGCAGATTGAACTGAATCTTTTCCATGGGCAACATTTTACAGACAGTACACGTCGGTTGGCTGACGGCGCGAAAAATTCCTGACGCCGATCCACAGCGCACGACTTGAGAGCATGGGGTGGCGAAGAGACGATTCCAGAGATGACACTGTTTCATGCGAGAGGCTCGGTTTCAAGGAGTGCAGCGTAAACTGAGGCTGATGCAAAGAATCTACCTCGACGCCAACGCCACAACGCCCCTGCTTCCCGAGGTCCTGGAAGCGATGCGTCCTTACTGGACGGAGTCCTTTGGCAACGCCAGTTCCATTCACCAGCAGGGACAGCAGGCTCGCGCCGCCGTGGACCGTGCGCGCGAGTCGGTCGCCGCTCTGTTGAACGGCCGCGCGGCGGAGGTCGTCTTCACCTCGGGCGGCACGGAGAGCGACAATCTCGCGCTCTTTGGAGGAATGGGCGGAACTCTCGCTGCGGGCGATCACCTCATTACCAGTTGCATCGAGCACCACGCCGTGTTGCACGCGGCGGAGGCTCTGGCGGAGCGCGGAGTCGACGTTACCTTTTTGCCCTGCACGGCTGAAGGCGTTGTCGAGCCGGCTGCGCTTGCGGCTTCGCTTCGTCCCAACACGCGGCTGGTCAGCGTAATGCTCGCCAACAATGAGACGGGAGCGATTCAGCCGGTGCGAGAGCTGGCCGATCTCGCCCACGCCGCCGGAGCGCTCTTCCACACCGACGCGGTGCAGGCGGCGGGCAAGATGCCGCTGGATGTTAAGGCTCTGGGCTGCGATCTGTTGAGCATCTCCGGACACAAGATGTACGCTCCGCAGGGGACGGGAGCGCTCTTCGTGCGGCGCAACGTGCGTCTACAGCCGCTCTTCTTCGGCGGCAGGCATGAGCGCGGGCGTCGCCCTGGCACGGAGAACGTCGCCGGGATCGTTGGACTGGGCAAGGCCGCCGAACTGGCGCGGACGTGGCTCGCCGCCGGAGCGGAAGGGGGCGATGGGAAGCCGGAGAGTCCGCAGGCGCTTGCCGCGCTGCGCGATCGATTGGAGCAGGGAATCCTTGCCCAGGTCGAGCAGTCAGGCGTGAACGGCGGCGAGGCTGCGCGAGTGGGAAACACCAGCAATCTCTACTTCGATCACGTGGAGGCCGAGGCGCTGGTCATTGCGCTGGATCTGAAGGGGCTGGCGATCTCGGGCGGATCGGCCTGCCAGTCAGGCGCGACCGAACCCTCGCATGTACTCACCGCAATGGGGCTGAGTCCTGCGCGCGCACGAGCCAGTGTGCGCCTCTCGCTCAGCCGCTTGACCACCGAGGCCGAGATAGACTGTGCGCTTGTCCTGATTCCCGCCGCAGTAGCCCGTCTGCGCGAACTGAGCCCCAGTTGGCAGCGTTCGCATTCGTCCAGATGACCTCTGCGACTACAAGTTAAAGTACGTGATGGGTTACTGTTCTTGCCAGAGAAATCGTAGAGATACCCCCTGTAAATCTTGTGGGTAAAGAATCTGGAATCATAGCGTTGTAGGGATGTATCTGTGCGTAAGGTTACTTCTGTGGGGCAAGCTCCGCTGCGGTTGGCTTCTGCGAAATCTGTTCCGGCGTGGGGAGCTGCGAGCTGTCCCAGCCTCCGCCGAGGGCTTCGATAAGTTGCACGGAGGCGGTCATCGCCTGCGTATGCAGGGTCGCCAGCGTCTGGCGATCGGCCAGCAGCGTGGTCTGCGTCGTGACGACGTTGAGGTAGGGATCGACTCCGGTCTCGTAGCGCGCCGTCTCCAGATCGACCAGATGCTGCGCGGTCTGCTCGGCGAGCTGTTGCTGCGCGATCTGCTGCGCGAGGATGCGCTCGGCGGCGAGGGCGTCCTCGACCTGCTCGAAGGCGGCGAGGACGGTCTGGCGGTAGGCTGCGACGTCGGCGTTGTAGATCGCCGTGTACTGCTGTGCGGTGGCGCGTTGCAGTCCTCCCTCGTATAGCGTTTCGGAGAAGCCTCCGCCGACCGACCAGAGTCGGCTGGGCCAGTCAAAGAGATGCTTCAGCGTCGAACTCTCCAGACCAGCCGCTGCGCTCAGCGTGACGGTGGGGTAGAAGGCGGTGTCTGCAACGCCGATGGCTGCGTTGGCCGAGGCCATGGTGCGCTCGCTGGCGGCGATGTCCGGCCTGCGCTCCAGTAGTTGCGAGGGAACGCCGATGGGAATCGCTGGCGGCGCGGCGTTGAGCGCGCGCACGGGAATGGAGAACGACGAGGGATCGCTGCCGACGAGTACAGCAATGGCGTGTTCATACTGCGCGCGAGCTACGCCTAGATTGGTGGCGGCGGCCTGCGCGTTCTGCAAGGTGTTTTGCGCCGCGACGACCGCGCTCTCGTCGCCGACTCCGGTCTCGTACTGCGCGCGCGTCAGATCGTACGCCTTCTGATCGTCGGCGATGGTCTGCTCATAGACTGCGGCGAGCGCGTCCTGCCCGCGCAACTCGAAAAAGTAGACGGCGAGGCTGGCCTGTTCGGTAAGCCGTTCGCCTTCGAGATCGGCTGCGCTGACCTGCGCATTCATCTGCGCCTCGTGAATCTGGCCGTGAATTCGCCCCCACAGATCCGGCTCCCAACTGGCGTTGAAGGGCAGCGAGGTGAGGTTGCTCTGCGTCTTCGCTCCGCTGGAACTTCCCGTATTGGCCGAGGCCTGTGAGCGCGTAAACGACGGCCCAAGCGTTACGGTGGGGAAGAGCTGCGAATGAACCTCGCCGACGATGGCGCGCGCCTGCATGAAGTTCTCGAAGTACTGCTTGATCGTCTGATTATCGATGTTGAGCTTGTCTTCCAGCGCGTTCAGCTCGGAGTCGCTGTAGATCTCCCACCACTTGCCATGCAGCATGGCGTCTTGCGGATTGGCGACCTTCCACTCTCCTGCGGCTGCGGGCTGAGGCGCAGAGCTGGCTTCTGGCTTTGGCGATTGCGTCTTCGACGACGGCACCGCAGCAGGCGGCAGAGCGGCGGGCGACTCCTTGTAGGTCGCAGGAGTCGGGGCCTGCGCCAGCGCGGGAGGCCTCTGATACTTCGGCCCGACGTGGCATCCGGCGGTCAGAAGCAGGACCGCCAGTGCGGAGGGAATTGCTGCGCGGAGATGAAGGTTCATAGTTTTACTTCCATGGTTCGTAAATTTTATTCCGAGGCGGACGCAATCGCGTCATCTTCGGGGAGGAATGTGTCGCGCTGTTGGCCGCGCAGTCGCAGGCGCAGTTGATCGAAGGCGAGGTAGACAACCGGAGTGGTGTAGAGCGTCAGCATCTGGCTCATGACCAGTCCTCCGACGATGGTGATGCCCAGCGGACGGCGCAGTTCGGAGCCTGTCCCCGATCCGAAGGCCAGAGGAAGTGCGCCGAAGAGCGCAGCCGCTGTGGTCATCAGAATGGGACGGAAGCGCAACATGCAGGCCTCGAAGATGGCGTCTTCGGTACTCAGGCCGCCCTCGCGTTCGGCCTGTAGCGCGAAGTCGATCATCATGATGGCGTTCTTCTTCACGATGCCGATCAGCAGGATGATGCCGATGATCGAGATGACGTTCAGGTCTTCCTTGAAGATCATCAGCGCGAGCATGGCTCCCACACTGGCCGAGGGCAACGTGGAGATGATCGTCAGCGGATGCATCAGGCTCTCGTATAGGATTCCCAGCACGATGTAGACCGCAAACAGAGCGGTAATAATCAGAATCGGCTCACTGCCCAGCGATTGTTGATAGGCCTGTAGAGTTCCGGCGAAGACTCCTTGCACCGTCTCGGGAGTTCCCAGCTTCTGCTTCATCTGGTCGATGGCCAGCGTCGCATCGCTCAACGAGACTCCGGGCGAGAGGTTGAACGAGACCGTCACCGAGGGAAAGAGTCCGGTGTGATTCAGTGCCAGCGGAGTCGTGTTGGTCTGCGCCTTCGCCATGGTGAACAGCGGCGTGTTGCCGCTGGCGGTCGAGTTGGTCGTCGAGGGATGCAGGTACACGTCCTTGAGTCCGTCGGGAGTCGCCCAGTACTCCGGCGCGACCTCCAGCACAACGTAGTACTGGTTCAATTGCGTGTAGATCAGCGAGACCTCGGACTGTCCGAAGTTCGCGTACAGAGCGGAGTCCAGCGAACTGGCGGTCTGTCCCATGCGCGCCGCAGTGACGCGATCGAAGGTTATCCGTTGATCGAGGCCGCCGTTCTGCTGGTCGCTGCTGACGTCCTGAAAGCCGGGAAGATGCGCCATCGCAGTCAGCAGCTTCGGTCCCCAGAGCTGTAGGTCATCGATGTTGTCTGACTTGATTGTGTACTGATACATCGCATTGCCGCCGCGTCCGCCGATGCGAATATCCTGCGAGGCCTGTAGATAGGTTGACGCTCCAGTGATCTTGCCCAACGGCTTGCGCAGGCGGTCGATCACGTCGGCGGCGTTGGTCTTGCGTTGGTTCAGCGGCTTGAGGATGACAAAAAGTCCTCCCGTATTCGTTGCACCGCCGCCTCCGGTGAAGCCAATCACGTTCTGTACCGCAGGATCATTCTGGATGACGTGTTCTGCCTGCTGTAGCGCCGTGTTCATCGCAGGGAAGGAAGCGTCTTCGGGGCCGCGAATCGCTCCCCCGATCTGACCCGTGTCCTGCTGCGGAAAGAAGCCCTTGGGGATCTTGATTGCGATGACCACGTTGAGCGCGATAATGAGGCCCAGTGTGGTGAGGACGAGGGCGGGATGCTCCAGAACCCAGCGCAGGCTTCGCCGATAGAGGCTCAGAATCCACAAGAAAAAGCGATCCGACGCGTTATATATACGCCCGTGCTGGCTCTTGTGCTCGTTCTTCAGCAGGTAGGCGCACATCATCGGAGTCGCCGTCAGCGAGACCACCATGGAGACGACGATGGCGGTTGACAGCGTAATGGCAAACTCGCGGAAGAGGCGACCGACGATTCCGCCCATCAGCAGCAGGGGGATGAAGACCGCGATCAGCGACATGCTGATCGACATGACGGTGAAGCCGATCTCCCGCGCGCCTCGCATGGCGGCGGCGAAGGGCTCCATGCCGTTCTCGATGTGGCGGGTAATGTTCTCCATCACGACGATTGCGTCGTCGACCACAAAGCCGGTGCAGATGGTCAGAGCCATCAGCGAGAGGTTGTCGATGCTGTAGCCGAACAGGTACATCGCCGCGAAGGTTCCGATCAGCGAGACGGGAACGGCGACGGCAGGAATCAGCGTGGCGCGTGGACTGCGCAGAAAGACGAAGACGACCAGAATCACCAGAAAGATGGAGATGAGCAACGTGCCTTCCACGTTGCTGACCGAGGCGCGAATCGTCGTCGTGCGATCCATCACCACCGTCGTCTTGATTCCTGTAGGGATCGACGCTTCGAGCGAGGGAAGCTGTGCGCGAACGCGATCCACCGTGTCGATGATGTTCGCCCCCGGCTGGCGGAAGACGATCAGCACGACCGCTCGCTTGCCGTTCAGGTAGCCCGCCGCACGCGTGTTCTGCACTGAGTCGATGACGTCGGCCACATCCGACAGACGCACCGCCGTACCGTTGTGCGTGGCCACGATCAGCGGCTTATAGTCCTCGGCGTGAGAGATCTGCCCGTTGACCACAATGTCCGCGCTGCTGTCGCCGTTGCTGATCTGCCCGCGCGCGAGGTTGGAGTTTTGCAGACTCAGCATGGAGCGCAGGTTCGCCATGGTCAGGCCATAGCTGGCCAGTTTGGTGGGATTGACCTCCACGCGCACCGAGGGCAATGCTCCACCTCCCGCGCTGACCTGGCCGACGCCAGCGATCTGCGAGAGCTTCTGCTGCATGATGGTGGAGGCGACATCGTAGAGCTTGTCCGGGCCATAGACGTCGGAGGTGAGTCCGATGAGCATGATCGGAGCGTCGGCCGGGTTCACCTTGCGATAGGTTGGGTTGCCGGGAAGATTTGCCGGAAGGTAGCTGTGCGCCGCGTTGATTGCGGCCTGTACATCGCGCGCTGCGCCGTCGATGTTGCGGCTCAGGTCAAACTGAATGGTGATGTTGGTCGAGCCTAATCCGCTCGAAGAAGTCATCTCGGTGACTCCGGCGATGTGGCCAAGCTGGCGTTCCAGAGGAGTCGCGACCGAGGAGGCCATCGTCTCCGCGCTGGCTCCGGGAAGCCCTGCGCTGACGTTGATGGTGGGGAAGTCCACCTGCGGCAGCGGCGAGACGGGAAGCACCTGAAAGGCAATCGCTCCGGCAATCGCAATCGCCACCGTCAGCAGCGTCGTCGCTACCGGGCGATGGATGAACGGTGCGGAGAGGTTCACGACCGCCCCGCTGTCTGCGGCTCATCGCCGGTCAGGCCGCTGGTCCCTTTCTTGCGGGAGAGCCGCTGGCCAAGGTTGTCGAAGAAGATGTAGATGACCGGCGTGGTGTAGAGCGTCAGGACCTGGCTGACCAGCAAGCCGCCGACCATGGTAATACCCAGCGGCCTGCGCAACTCCGCGCCCATGCCAGTGCCAAAGGCCAGCGGAAGTCCGCCGAGAAGCGCGGCCATGGTGGTCATCATGATGGGACGGAAGCGCAGCAGGCAGGCCTCGTAGATTGCTTCAGTCGAGTTCTTTCCTTGTTTTCGCTGCAACTCCAGAGCGAAATCCACCATCATAATGCCGTTCTTCTCCACGATTCCAATCAGCAGCACGAGGCCGATAATTGCGACGACGCTCAGATCCTGATGGAAGAGAATCAGGGCAAGAAACGCGCCAACGCCCGCCGAAAAGAGCGTGGAAAGAATTGTGATCGGATGGATAAAGCTCTCATACAAAATACCCAGTACGATGTACACCGTGATGAGCGCAGCGAGGATCAGCAGAGGCTCGTTCGACAGCGAGTTGCGGAACGAGGCCGCCGTTCCCTGAAAGTCCGCCTGTAGGCTGGCGGGCATCTTCATGCCCTTCTGTATCTTTTCGATCTTCGAGATGGCGTCGCCCAGCGAGGCGTTCGGAGCCAGATTGAAGGAGACCGTAGTAGAAGGGAACTGTCCCTGATGGGTGATCGAGAGCGGCTCGGTGGTCGTCTCAAGGTGCGAGAAGGCGCTCAGCGGAATTGCATTGCTGGGCGTCGAACTGGCTGCGCTGGCCGTGCTGACAGCCGAAAGAACGCGGGTTGGCGGCGTCAGGGTGCTGGCCGCGGGAGTGTACAGCGCCGAGGCGGTGAGCGTGTTCGAGCCAGCCGAGGTTGAGCCTTTCCCCGAGGAACTGGACGCGCTTGCTCCACTGGTGCCGCTGGCTGCGTTCGCCTGAATGTAGATGTGGTTCAGCTTGTCGGGATCGAGTTGGAACTGCGGCTGTGCTTCCAGAATCACGTGGTACTGATTCAACTGCGTGTACATCGTGTTGATCTGGCGCTGGCCAAAGGCGTCGTAGAGCGTGTTGTCGATCGTCGTCGGAGCGATGCCCAGACGCGAGGCGGTCACGCGATCAATTACCAGCGAGACGGCAAGCCCGCCCATCTGCTGATCGGTCGCAACGTCCTCCAACTCCGGCATGCCCTTCAGCTTTTTGACGAAGAGATTGGTCCACTGGTTCAGTTCGTTCGCGTCGGGATCTTCCAGCGTGTACTGATACTGCGTACGGCTGACGCGGTCATCCACCGTAATATTCTGCACCGGCTGCATGAAGAGCTGGATTCCTTCGACTTTGTCGAGCTTCGGCTCCAGACGGCGAATCACGTCGGCTGCGCTCTTGTCGCGCTGGTCGAGCGGCTTCAGGTTGATCGACATGCGACCGCTGTTGGTCGTCATATTCGTTCCATCCGCACCGATGAACGACGACAGGCTCTCGACCGCCGGATCTTTGAGAATGACATCGGCCAGTTCCTGCTGCTTGGTCGCCATCGCCTTGGAGCCAATGGTCTGCGGAGCCTGCGAGATTCCCTGAATCACTCCCGTATCCTGTACCGGAAAGAATCCCTTGGGTACGACGATGTATAGGATTACGGTGAGCACCAGCGTTCCCACGGCGACGAGAAAGGTTGCGGTCTGGTAGCGCAGGACGAACTGTAGAGTCCGTCCGTAGAACGCGATCATCGACTCGAAGGCGTGCCCGGTGGCCCGGTAGATGCGCCCCTGCTGTGCCTCTGGATCGTGCTTCAGAATGCGCGAGGCCATCATCGGCGTCAACGTCAGCGAGACGACGGCGGAGAGAATGATGGTGACTGCCAGCGTCACGGCGAACTCGCGGAAGAGGCGTCCCACCACGTCGCCCATGAACAGCAGCGGGATCAGTACGGCGATCAGGGAGACGGTCAACGACATGATGGTGAAGCCGATCTGCTCGGCTCCCTTCAGCGCGGCCTGCATCGGCGTCTCGCCCGCCTCCAGATAGCGCGAGATGTTCTCCACCATCACGATGGCGTCATCGACGACGAAGCCGGTCGAGATGGTCAGCGCCATCAGCGAGAGATTGTCCAGACTGTAGCCCAGCGCGTACATCACGCCACAGGTTCCCACCAGCGAGAGCGGTACGGCCACGCTGGGAATGATGGTCGCGTAAAGATTGCGCAGAAAGAGGAAGATGACCATGACGACCAGCGCCACGGTCAGCATCAACTCGAACTCAACGTCGTTGACCGAGGTCTGAATCGCGGTCGTCAGATCGGTCATCTCGGTGACCTTGACGCCCTTGGGCAGGTTGACCTCAAGCTGCGGCAGAAGGCGCTTGATGCTCTTGACCACGGTGATGGTGTTGCCGCCCGGCTGACGCTGTATGTTGAGAATAATCGCGGGAGTCTTGTTCATCCACGCGGCCTGCGTACTGTTCTCCACGCTGTCGACGATGTTGGCCACGTCGGTCAACATCACTGGAGCGCCATCACGGTAGGCGACGACCACCTTGCGGTAATCCTTGCTCGTCACCAGTTGGTCGTTGGAGTCGATCTGATAGTCCTGATGCGGCCCGTCAAAGTTTCCCTTGGCTGCGTTCACGCTGGCGTTGGAGACCGCCGTGCGCAGATTCTCCATGTCGATGCCGTAGGACGAGAGCGCGGTCGGATTGGCCTGAATGCGCACCGCCGGCTTCTGTCCGCCGCTGATGCTGACCAGTCCGACCCCGCTCAACTGCGAGATCTTGGGAGCCAGTCGCGTGTCCACCAGATCTTCAACCTGCGAGAGCGGGATCGAGTCCGAAGTCACCGCCAGCGTCAAGACTGGAGCGTCGGCGGGATTGGTCTTGCTGTAGATCGGCGGCGAGGGAAGATTGGCGGGCAGGAAGCTCTGCGCCGCATTGATCGCCGACTGCACTTCCTCTTCCGCAATGTCCAGATTCAGGCTCAGATTGAACTGCAGCACGACGACCGAGTTGCCCGCCGAACTGGTCGAGGTCATCTGGCTCAGGCCCTGCAACTGGCCGCACTGCCGCTCAAGCGGAGCGGTCACGGTGGTCGCCATCACGTCGGGGCTTGCGCCGGGATAGAAGGTCAGGATCTGAATCGTCGGGTAGTCTACCTGCGGCAGCGCAGAGACGGGCAGTTGGAAGTAAGCAACAATGCCCACCAGCAGGATTGCGGCCATCAGCAATGAGGTCGCAACCGGACGAAGAATAAAGGGGCGCGACGGACTCAAGGAGCTTTACTCCCACTGGCGTTGCCGGAGATCGGAGCAATCGAGATTGCGGCTCCATCCTGTAGCTTGTCGAAGCTGCTGGTCGCCAGCACATCGCCTGGCTGAATCCCCTGTACCTCGGCCACCTGTCCGTTGGTCACTCCCACCGTAATGGGACGCAGGTGAGCCTTGTCGTTATCCAGCAAATAAACGAAGGCCACCAGCCCGTTGTGCTGGATTGCGGCGGTTGGAATCAGCGTTGCGTTTACCAGCGTATCGACCAGAAGGCGCGTGTTCACAAACTGGTTGGGAAAGAGCGAGGAGTCCTTGTTGGCAAACTCTGCGCGAGCCTTCACCGTTCCGGTCGTGGTGTCGATCTGGTTGTCCAGCGTCAACAACTTTCCGGTGGCAATCTGCTTCTGCCCGCTGCGGTCGAAGGCGTCAACCTCCAGCTTGGCCTTTTTGCGCAGTTGCGGTTGAATCTTGCTCAGGTCGTCTTCGGCGACGCTGAAGACCGCCGTAATCGGCTGGATCTGAGTAATCACGGCCAGCGCCGTGGTTCCATTAGCCGGAACGATGTTGCCCGGATCGACCAGACGCAAACCCACGCGCCCGGTAATCGGAGCCACGATGTGGCAGTAGCCAACCTGAATCTGGTCGTACTGCACCGTTCCCTCGTCGTTATGCACCGTGCCCTGATCCTGCGCGACCAGCTTCTCCTGATCGTCCAGCGTCTGCTTGGGAATGGCATTGCGCGCCCAAGCGGCCTTGTAGCGATCGAGATCCATCTGCGCCTGCGCCAGAACGCCCTTGTCGCGTTCCAGAATCCCCTTTGCTTGCTGCAACGTCGCGGCAAACGATCGCGCATCGATCTCGATCAGCGGAGCGCCCTTCTGCACCATCTGGCCCTCGGTGAAATGCACCGCAGTCACCATTCCGTTGACCTGGCTGGTGATCGAAGAGGTGTAGACCGGAGTCACTGTGCCAATGGCATCGACGTAGACGCCGATGTTGCCCTTCTGCGCCGTCACGGACGTTACCACAACTTTGCCCGGGCCATGATGGGCGGCCGTGGCCGT
Organism: Acidobacteriaceae bacterium; assembly: GCA_031296325.1. GTDB lineage: Bacteria > Acidobacteriota > Terriglobia > Terriglobales > Acidobacteriaceae > Edaphobacter. Next base: position 15,290 of record JARLFY010000070.1, read on the forward strand.
CGCTGCCGTATCAGTGCGATGATGCAGCACAAGGTAGAATCCAGCCGCAAAGACAAGCAGGACGATGATCCAGGCAAGAATGCCAAGGCCTTTGTGCCGGGGCTGTTCTGGATCCGTCGTGGGAGAAAATTTAGAGTCGGAACCGGTCGTCGGATGCTGATTTGAATCAGGCTGCAATGCATTCTCCTGAACAAGCACGGAGGGCTAAGCAGTCCACACGCGACTTGGGGGGTACTCGCTATAGAGACGAGTCAATCACTGCGAAAGTTGCAAAACTCTCGCCAGCGGGAAAAGCGCTTTGCAATGATTCTATCGCAGGGTTGTTGCAGTGGGCTTACAAGGCTGCTGCACTCAGGATCAAGGCTGCTGCGTCGGGCTTGCCGGAACGCTTTGCTGGAGAGCGCTGGACTTTAGCCAAGTCATGAGTTCTCCGGTCTGGCGGAGCAGGTGAATCTCGGCCTGATGAAGCTGGAAGCTGGCATCGACCAGACCGAGGAACTTCTCGCGCTCCTCAATGCGGGCGTTCTGCTCGTCTTTAGGCGTCATCTGCGAGCCGTTGGGGTTTCCCGTCTGGAGTTGCTGCCGGAGAACGGTGAGTTGCTGCTGGGCGAGTTGTTGCTGGAGACTGGCAACCTCGGACTGCGATTGCAGCTCGCGGATGGAGTGGCGCAGGCGGGATTGCCCGTCGAGCGCGTCGATTTGCGCGGACTGCGCAACATGCAGCGCGTGCGCGGCGTCGGCGGAGGACTCGCGCGCCTTGGATAGTCGAGATTTATCGAAGACAGGAACAGAGATCTGCACTCCAAAGACGCCTTGATTGGCGCCGAGCGAGGTCTGACTATTGCTTGATTGATAGACCCTTTGCAGTTGCGCAAAGGAGTCGCTGAAGGTGGCGTAGCGGTTGTACTGGGCGACCAGGTTGAACTGGGGAAGAAAGCGGAAACGCGAGTCTCCGCGAGCCTGCTGCTGCTTGGCTTCGGCTTCGGCAAAGGCCGAGGCTACGGCGGGGCTGGCGTAGCCCTGTGCGCGGACGCCAGAGGCTGCGTTGGATGGCTCTTCCAGCAGTGTGGCAGGGAGCGATGGAAGAGACTCCTTGACGGTCAGCGCGGCGGCAGGCAGGCCGATCAGGCGCGCCAGATGCTCGCGATCTACTGTGGTTTCATCTTCGGCGCGCAGACTGGCAAGATGAAGCTGGGCGGCGGTAAGTTTGGCCTGCGTCAACTCGATGGGGGCACCCTGACCGGCGTCGACGCGGCTCTGCACGATCGAGACGAGGCTGTTGGCGAATTTGCTCTGCTGGCCGATAACCTCTTCGCGCTGCTGGTCGTGGTCGAGCGCGGCGTAAGCCAGAGCCGTATCCTCGGCGACCGTCTGCCGTGTGTCCTCCAGCATGAGATGGGCGGCGTTCACTCCGGCGCTTGCCGAGCGAATGTAGGACATCTGCGAGGCGTTGTAGACCAGCGAACCCCCAGTCAAAGTAAAGAGCGTGGGAGGATTGGAACTGAATCCGTAAGACTGTCCGATTCCAGCGCCTGCGTTGATGGCGGGAACATAAGCATCGTGGGCTTCTGCGAGTTGGGCGCGAGCCTTGTCGACGTCGGCCTGTGCGCTGAGGACGCGGGGATTGCTGCGCAGGGCCAGATCGACCGCGGTGGACAGCGAGACCTGAGCCTGCGCGGGCAAAACCAATCCGAGAAGGACGGAGAGCGTCAGCGAGCTAGAGCGGAGGGCGTTCGCCATGCCGAGATTGCGCAGCAGACTGAACGAGTGGAGCAGGTGCGGGCGAGTTGAGGTGTGGGAGATCATGCGATCGGCGTGGGGCCCTCGAAGGTGGTCAATGTCCATGGTATCGCTAATGTGCATCAGTGCCCCTGAGCCGGTCTGGCGTTGCGTGTATATTCGTTTGCGAGTGCGGCGGCGGCGGCGATCTCGCGCTCTGCGTCGGGATTGTCTCCGCGAGCGGCCAGCAGCTTGGCGAGTTGCAGGTGAACCTTGAAGGCAGGTGCAGCGTCGGACTTTGCCCGCGAGGAAAGATAGTCGCGCAGACATCGCTCGGCGAGGTCGGGAGCGCGTTTGGCCTCGGTGAGAATGCTTGCGGCATCAACCAGCGCGGGGCTGTGGGCGCGGTCTGCGGCCACGGCGGATCGCACGGCGGAGAGTGCGTCGTCGGCGCGTCCGTGGGTCTGATAGAACTGGGCGAGATCGATCCATGTCTCGGGCGAGTGCTCGGCGGCCAGAGCCTGCCTGAACTCGGACTCGGCTGCGGACGGGTTATTTTCTGCCAGTGCAATGCGCGCGAGCAGGTGGTGGGCCGATGCGGGGAAGCGGGGCATCATGCGCGAGGCCAGAGAGCGAGCCTTGTCGTTCCCTCCGCCGACGATCGAGGGAGCTGAGACGTCGTACTCGCCAAGATCGTCGAGTGCGTCAACATTATTGGGATCGAGTTCTACGGCGCGCGAGAAGTTGGCCGCAACCTTGCGCGCCAGCGTGAATCCGGCGATAGGCCCTGCGTGACGCGCCTTCATGCCGTAGGCGCGGGCCAGCCACAGATGAGAGTTGCTGGCCAGATCGCCTGCTGCTGGCGCACTGGAGACAGCCAGTTCGCACTGGTGGATGGCGTCGTCGGCCTTATCCTGCACGTAAAAGACGCGGCAGAGAAGCTGGTGCGCCAGAGCGTCGCCCGCATTGGAGGCGAGGGTGGCGCGAAGCAATCCGGCGGCCTCGTCCACGCGGCCTTCCTGCAAGGCGTGATAGGCGGGAGCGTCTGGGCCGAGTGCTCGTTCAGCGGCTGTAATACCTGCGAAGTCCGTCTCTGCACACAGCGGGCTGGCGAAGAGAAGGCACAGAGCCAGCGCAGAGGCAAGGCGCTGAGCCAGGTCAACAAGTGCAGGACGAGATGGCTTGAGCGAGGGCATGGAAGAATTGATAGACTCGCGCTCCTCTAGCGGGCGGGAGTAATTTCGAGGCCGTCACTGAGGTCGCGGTTGGTGGTTGCGCTGATGGCTACGACGTCGCCTTCGCCCAGACCTCCGGTGATCTCGGCCCGTGTAAGATTGATGACGCCAACCTGAACCGGGGTGCGAACCAGCTTGTTATTAACGATGCGGAAGACGTAGGGCTGGGTGTTCTCGAAGCGCACGGCCTCGCGCGGCAGACTGAGTACATGCAGATGCTGCGTAATGGTGACCGTGACCGTGACGTTGGCGTTGGGCTGCAGGACGCCGTCGGCATCGTCTACGTCAATGAAGCACTCGCCGACGTTGCGCGTTCCGTAGGTGATGATGGTGGTGGGAGCCTGCGAGATGTGGCCGTGCCAGACGATGCCGGGCTTGGCCTCCCATTTAATCGAGACCGGCTGTCCGGCGGCGAGGTTGCCGACTTCCGGCTCGTCGAAGTAGGCGGTGATGCGCAGGCGCTTGAGGTCTGCAACGTAGACCAGATCTTCGCCGGTGTTGGCGTAGTCGTACTCGGAGACGGGAAGGTAGTAGACGGTGCCAGCGATCGGGGTGTGGATGTCTGCGCTGGCGTAGCCGCGCTGTGCTGCTGCGACGGCGGCTCGCGCGTCGGCGAGTTGGGCTTGCGCACGGGCGCGGTCGGCCGCTCCGTAGCGCTGCGTGCTATGCATCTCGATGGTGTGCAGCGTGTTGTCGTCAAGCTGGAGGCGTGCGCGCGCGGCTGCAATCTCCGCCGGCGAGGCCGCTCCCTTCTGCTGAAGCTGTTCGAGCGAGGCCAGCGATGCGGCGTCCTCGTGACGCTGTAGCTTGGCGCGACTCTCGTCGGCGGCATAGGAGTTGCGCTCGTCCTGCGAACCGCCTTGATTGATGTCGCTGGCTGCGAGTTCTGCGGCGCGCAGAGCGGTGTTGGCCGAGGCAAGCCGAGCCAGAGCGTCGGCATCGTCCATCTTCAACAGTAGCTGGCCCGCCTTGACCTTGTCGCCAACGTCAACGTAAATATCCTGCACCTGTCCGGCGACCTGCGCGTGGGCCTGATAGTCGTCCAGCGGCTCAACCTTGCCGTTGGTCGAGGAGGTCTTGATCAGATCCTGATAGCTGACCTGTGCGGTGTGTACGACCACGCGCTCCCGTGTGTAAACGCGGATTGCGTGGATCGCCAGAGCCACGACGACGAGGGCTACCCCCCAGATTACAAACTGTGCTGCGCGATTTGACTTGGGAGTAGAGGACATATCTTCAAGAGCCAGTATATAAGACGTATCTCTTGCGTTGCGCAGAATGATTCCGTGTTCTTCCGGATAAATTCCTGCGGTTGGAGGATGGTTGCGGAGCCATCTGCTAGATGGAACAGAAGACGAGAGAGGTGAAAAACGGTAACTCTCAGGATCATTATTACCGGAACCGCAGAGAACTACAAGCCGGAAGTGCTGGGTCGCAGGTCGCGCAGTTCCAACTCCAGACCGCCAAACTGCGTACGGGCGTAGGGGCCGACGTTGTGACGCAATCGGTAGAGCGCATCGACGACCGATCCCTTGGCTAATCCCATCCGAGCGCAGCGCACAGGCCAGCCGACAGCGTCGCGGCTCCAGCCGAGGGCGGGAATCGCGAGCGGATGGGGCGTCGCTTGCGCCGGATCGCTCTGCGTTAGTTGCAGGCTGATGTGTCTGTCCTGAATCATGCGGATGGGCGCGGCGAGCGTCAGATTGCGGCTCAGAAAGACGGGTTCGGGGTTGCCGATGCCGAAGGGAGCGCAGCGCGTGATCCACGCGTATAGGTCGGGCGTGATCTCGGCGAGCGAGAGCTCGGCGTCGTATTCGAGCTGTGGAACGAGAAGATCCGGGGTCAGGTGCGTCGCGGTGTAATCTCTCATACGCGCTCGCAGCAGGTCGATGCGCTCTGTGGCGAGCGAGAATCCGACCGCGTGGGCGTGGCCTCCGAAGCGGTGGAAGAGCGCGTCGGATGGCTCTATTACATCGGCGGCCGAGATCGCGTCGAGCAGATGGAAGCCGGGAACCGAGCGGCCAGAGCCATGCGCACTGCCGTCGCAGTGGGTGAGAATCAGCGCCGGACGTCCGGTGCGCTCGACTACGCGCGAGGCGAGAATGCCCAGAACGCCGCGATGCCACTCGGCGTTGTCCAGAATCATGCACTCGCGCGGGTAGGCTCCGTCGCCATCGACCAGCGACTGCAACTGCTTGTCGATGGCCTCCAGCGCGTGAGCCTCGGAGGCGCGACGGTCTTGATTCAGGCGGTCCAGCTTTTCGGCCAACTCCTGCGCTCGGGCGGCGTTGCGGGTCAGGAATAGTTCGACCACATCGTCGGCGACGTCCATGCGTCCGGCGGCGTTGATGCGCGGGGCGAGGCGAAAGCCAACCTCGGTTGCAGTTGGTGCGCGATCCAGCGGAATCTTGGCAAGCTGCATCAGTGCGCGCAGTCCGGGCTGAACGGGGTTGGCCAGCGCGGCCAGTCCCAGCGCGGCGAGTGCGCGGTTCTCGCCGATGAGCGGAACCGAATCGGCGACCGTGGCGATGGCGACCAGCTTGAGGAACGACGGCAGAAGAACCTTGCGAATGCGCGCGCGAAAGGCCTCGGCGTCCGGCGTAAGCGCGGCTGCGGCGGCCAGCAGAGCCTGCGCCAGCTTGAAGGCGACCGCCGCTCCGCAGAGGCTCTTGTTGGGATACGGACAGCCGGGCTGCGCGGGATTGACCACGGCGAAGGCGTCGGGCAGCTCGGTCGTGTCGTCGGGCAGGTGATGGTCGGTGACGATCAGATCCAGCCCGAGCGCGCGAGCCTCGACCGCCTCGGCGATGGCGCGGATTCCGGTGTCCACACTGATGACCAGCTTGACTCCCGCCGCCGCCGCCTCGCCCAGAATAGCGTTCTGCATTCCGTAGCCTTCGCGGATGCGGTGCGGAACGTGAAAGCTTACCGCAGCGGGCTTGGCTGGGTCGATGGCCAGAGCAATGCGCTCGATGGTGGTCTTCAGCAGGACGGTCGCCGTGGTTCCATCCACGTCGTAGTCGCCGTAGATCAGAATCGGCTCGCCCGCGAGGATGGCCGCGAGAATGCGCTCAATGGCGCGACCGATGCCGAGCAGTTGCGCGGGGTCGTTTGCGGGATCGTCCAACAGTGCGGCCAGCGACGGATTGAGGAATCTCTCCGCCGCGTCCTGCGTGTCGATGCCGCGCGCAACCAGCATCTGCGCAACGGCGTGAGGACAGTCAAAACGGGCGGCAAGAAACTCAACCGCTTGCGAATCGAGGGCTGTCTTCAGAAACCATGCGGGCGAGGCCGCTGAGTTGGATTGCTCCTGCATCGGCACGAACTCCCGCACTGGCGGGGTAATCCCGATCTGCGTCTCTGTCGTCAATCTTCGTCGTGATCGTGTCCGTGATCGTGTCCGCAACCATCGTCGTCGAGAACCATGCCGCCGAGGTCGGTGACGGTCTCGATAAGTTCCTGAAACTGCTCGTACCACTCGGTCGAGGTCTCGAAGAGGAACATCACGCCCTGATGGGCGAATCCGAGCTGTAGGTAGCCCACTTTGCCAACGTACTTGACCAAATGCTCGGCTTCTTCAAGCTCGATGGCGTTGTCCGCGCCGGGGTAGCTCTGGTCGCGCAACTGCTCCAGCAGGATGGCGACGTCGGCCTTCTCCAGTGCAACCTCGTTCATGGTGACAAAGCAGGCTCCAGAGGCCTTGGCGTGCTCGACGAAGTCCTTCCAGGAGTCGGGACCTTCCTCCTCGAAGAAGACCGCAGGGACCTCTTCGGTAACGTATCCATTGAAGCGGCGTAGTCCGTGACCGGCGATGAAGGCTACCATGTCGTCTTTGAGCGCGATGAGATTATCAGGTTGCATACATTGGGTATTGTCTCAGAAAGCAGGGGCGCGCGCACAACAAGTTTTGGCCGAACAGGCTGCGGAGTTTATGAGACCCCATCTTAGGCGCGATAAAGCTGCGCCGAAGATGGGGTACCCAGGGTTTTGGGACTGATGGGAGAGTCTTACGGCAACGCTTCGTGCGCGGTAGCATCGAAGTACTATGCGAGCCATTCAGATTTCCCAGACCGGCGGAGCTGAGGTTCTTACTCTGCGCGAACTTTCCACCCCAAAGCCAGGCCCTGGCGAAGCGCTGATCCAGATTGAGGCCTGTGGAGTTAACTTCATCGACGTCTACTTCCGCGAGGGACGCTATGCGGCGGCGCTGCCGTTTATTCCCGGACAGGAAGCGGCGGGAGTGGTCGCCGCCCTTGGGCCGGAGGGGTATGGCTTGAAGGTTGGCGACCGCGTGGCCTGGTGCGGCGTTGCCGGAACCTATGCGGAGTATGCGGTTGCGCCGGTCAATCGGCTGGTGGCGATCCCCGACGGCGTGAGCTCGCAGCAGGCCGCTGCGGCGATGTTGCAGGGGATGACGGCGCATTATCTGGCCTACTCGACCTGCGCGATTCAGGCGGGGGACGCAGTGCTGATCCACGCTGGCGCGGGTGGGGTGGGGCTGCTGCTGATCCAGATGGCGAAGCGGCTGGGAGCGCGCGTGATTACCACTGTCTCGACCGAGGAGAAGGCTGCGCTGGCGTGTGCAGCCGGAGCCGACGAGGTGATTCTTTATACTCGCGAGGATTTTGCGGCGCGGGTGCGCGAACTGACCGGAGGCGCGGGAGTTCGCGTGGTCTACGACTCGGTGGGCAAGACGACGTTTGAGGGGAGTCTGGCCTCGTTGCAGCCGCGTGGGTTGCTGGCTCTCTTCGGCGGATCGAGCGGAGCGGTACCGCCGTTCGACCTGATTCAACTCTCGACGCGCGGCTCGCTGTATGTGACGCGGCCTACGCTGAAGGACTACGTCGCGACGCACGAGGAGTTGCTGCGGCGTTCGGGCGATGTGTTGGGGTGGGTCGCAGAGGGAAATCTGAAGCTGCGCATTGAACATCGCTATCCGCTGGCGGAGGCTGCGCAGGCGCATCGCGATCTGGAGGGACGGAAGACTACGGGGAAGGTGTTGCTGATTCCTTGAGCGGATTGTTTTTCTGCCCGCTGGATTGCGAAGCAATCCAGCGGGCAGAAATTTATTTTGGATGTTTTGTTCGGCACGGCTGAAGCCGTGTTCTTCCGAATTATTTTGATGTTTCGAAAAATCCGCGCCCTTCCGATGGATTGGCTGAGTGAGTTATGCGTTGATTGGGGTGGCTTCGGCGGTGGCTTTGCCGTCACCCGGCTTGCGGATGTCGATTCCGCCCTTGAAAAAGGCACCATCTTCGATGGAGATGCGGGCTGCGGCGACGTCTCCGGTGAGCGATCCCTCGCTGCGGATGTCTACGCGGTCGCTGGCGGTTACGTTGCCGCGAACCTTGCCCAGAACAACGACCTCGCGGGCCAGAATGTTGGCTGCGACCTGTCCGTTGCGTCCCACGGTGACGCGATTGCCGGGCAGGTTGATGGTTCCCTCGATCTTGCCGTCGACGTAGAGCGACTCGGAGCCGGAGACCTCTCCCTTGATGATGAGCGACTTGCCGATGGTGGCCTGTTCGCCGGCAGCGGCAACGGGAGCCGCTGCGGCTGCGCTCGGACGGGGAGCGCTGGGTTCAAAGGTGCTGGGGGTCGGGGCAGAGGGACGGATGGGTTCAGGGGTAGAGGTTGGGGCCATTCCAGCCTGATTCGGTTTCCACATGGGGCGGTTGTTTCCTTTCCTGATTGCCTGAAAATAATTGCTGCGGTTTCTTGGGATCTGATTTGCCGGCGCAGTGCGGAGCAACATACTCCGCGACGCTCGGCGACTGGCCAAAGCATCCTGCCAGAACGATTCTACTCCGCGCGGGAGTCGGAAACAGCGGGGGCCTCTGCAAATCTTGCCGGAAATCTTCGCGTCGTATAAGTACAGTGGCACAGGCTTGGCTTGCTTCCGGGAGCCATAAGCGATAGTCTTCGGCCCATGCAGATCTTTCGCTCCGCTCCTGTGCCTCTGCCGCTGAGGACGGGCAGCTTTATTTTGCTCGGCTTGCTTGCCCTTTCCTCGTCCAACGCCTTCGCCGCGGCGCCAAAGGTTCACGCCGTCGCGCTGGGCACGACGCGCTGGGCGAGTTACACGCCGCCGGAGAGCGCGGCCAGTGCGGAGAAGGCTGGTGCGGGAAAGGCGGCGGGGCGCAGGCGGCGGGGCGACTCCATTGCGCTGAAGATTCGTCCGCTCATCGTTGATGGGAGGCAGAAGGAGTGGACCAGCGGCGAGGCGCATGACGTGACCGACCGCAGCTTCACGATTCGCCGCGTGCTACGGCTGAACGACTCGCTTCCCGGCGAAGGCCCGCGCTGGAGCTGGCAGCCCGGACCGTGGCTGATGGTCGACCGCATCACCGGACACATCACTGCGCTGCATCTGCCGGACTTTGACACTCAGGTCTCCGATGCGGTCTGGTACCGCGATTATGCTGCCTACTGCGGTGTGGCGATGACGGCCAAGGGTGGACTGTTTGCCATCGTCGCGCAGCTTGGAGCGCGGCGCGCCGTGGTGCAGAAGCAGCTTGGCAAGTGGCCGTTGGCGGAGCCGGTCGAGCCGGTCTGCAAGCCCGCGCACTGGCAGCGCTCGCCGATGCGGGTCACCATGCAGCCGACCGGAGGCGATGCGACGACCTTCGACGTCGTCGGAGCGGCCTCGCTGATCGAAGAGGGCGACAACACGGACTCCTCGGACAACAACTAAACGTGCTGCGGGTGGCTAGCCTGATATGTACTTGGTCAGGTGGCGGATGGTGTCTTCCTGCTCGCTGATGACGCAGTTGACCAGATCGCCGATGGAGAGGACGCCGATCACAACGCCGTTTTCGACGACGGGCAGATGGCGGATGCGGTGGTCCGTGATGAGGCGCATGCACTCACCGACGGTCTGCTTGCGCGAGACCGTGATGACTGGAGTGGTCATGATCTCGGCGACCGAGGTCTCTTTGGATGAGCGGCCCTGTAGGATGATCTTGCGGGCGTAGTCTCGTTCGCTGAGGATCCCGACTAACTCTTCTCCCTCCATGACCAGCAGCGCGCCGATTCCTTTCTCCGCCATCATCTCGACGGCGTGGTAGACGGAGTTGCTGGGCGCAATGGAGAGGACGTTGCCTATAGGCTTCTGTCTCAGAACTGTGGCGACGGTAGTAGTCAATTCGCTCATGCGGACACCTCGGGCCTTGAGTATTCCTCACCGATTCGCAGGAGTCAATCGCATTTTTATTTTTCTGGCGGATTGGATTCAGCCAGAGCCTTTTTGCAAAGGGGTAGACCGTCGCGTAACGAGCAAAAGCAGATTCCTTCGCTTCGCTACGGAATGACAAACAGATTGGGCTGTAGCAATTCCAAAATGCTGTGTCTTTGCGAATTCAGAGATTCAGTAGAGAGGCGGCTGGCCGGGGGGGCGAGTCTTCCAGCGGCGGTGCATCCAGAGCCACTGCGTGGGGTATTGGCGGATGATGTCTTCCAGAACAGCGGTGAACAGAGCCGTGTTGCTGGTGGTATCGGCCTCGGAGTCTCCCGTCCTGTGGAGCGCGAGTTCGGGGCCGAAGTGGAGGACGTATTTGCCTTCCTCCTGATGCCAAACCAGATAGCCGGGCAGAACCGCCGCTCCGGTCTTGAGCGCGACGCGGGCCATGCCGGAGGCGGTACATGCCTCGATGCCGAAGAAGGGAACGAAGAGACCCTGCGGCGGCGTCATGTTGGTGTCCATCAGGATGCCGACGGTCTCTCCGGCGCGCATGGCGGCGATCAGGCCGCGGGCGAAGTCGTCCTTGTGCAGGACGCGGTTACCGTGCTGGCAGCGGATACGGTTGACCATGCGATCGACCAGCGGATTGTCCAGACGGCGGATGACCATGCTCATCGGATTGCCCGCCAGCGAGTGAAAGAAGCTGGATAGCTCCCACGCGCCGATGTGTCCGGTCAGGACGAAGACGCCGTGGCCTCGGTCGCGCGCGGCGAGGTAGTTCTCCAGCCCCTCGTAGCGGATAAATCGGCGGGCAAAGTCCTGGGTATAGGTCGGCATCTGGCAGAACTCGGCCAACAGCCAGCCCAGATTGCGGTACTCCTCGCGCAGCAGGGCTTCGCGCTGGTCGGCGGACATTGCAGGAAAGGCGAGTTGCAGATTGCGCAGGCCTGCGCGGCGCAGTCGTCCCAGCGAGGCATAGGCGAGGCGGGCGATGGCGGCTCCGGCAACACGGGCCAGAGGCCGAGGAAGCACGCGCAGCGCGTGGACGAAGATCCACACGACCGCGAACTCCATCGCGTGACGGAGAGTGGGCCGTGAGCTGGACTCAGAGCTGGATTGGGCTTCGCGGGTCAAGGTTCCAGTCTATCGGGGATGAGGATGTGTGGGAACTCGTGTTGCTCTCACATGGGCATAGACGAGGATGAAAATATTAAGTTTCAGCGTGGGCTGTTTGCACAGAAGAGCCGCCAGCGGAGAGGCTCCGTCTGGCGGCTTTGTTCGTTTGTGCGTTACGGCGTGTTGTGACGCGATGGCGCTACGGCTGCTTCCTTTGGGTTTAGTGGCTGTCTCTGGAAGCTACAAAGTGGCGGGCTACGGTGCGAACAAAGGGACGCGCGTTCTCGGGAACCGGCTTGTTGCCCTTCAGCAGAACTTCAAAGGGAATGGCGGTACCATACTCGGCTCGTGTGTCGTCCTGATTCTGCGAGAGAACGGTTCCGTCGAGGTCGAGGCCAGCGAAGAGACCACGCGAGCGTGAGTAGGTGAGGAACTCGGCGTGCATTGACGCGTCGGTGGCGGCCTGGGCGTTACGACCGACCGGGCCGGCCGAGGCGGCTGCGTCGGCGCCCAGCTTGAACTTGCTGCTGAGCATGTGCTGGAGGCCGTGCTCGTTCATGGCGATCAGGACGAGGTCAGTGGACTGGCCTCCGATCTGCCAGCCGAAGCTGCCGCCGGTGAGCTGCACGAAGACCGGCGCGCTCCATCCATTGGGCGTGCGGCAGGTGGCTACGCCCTGACCGTACTGTCCGCCGAAGACGAAGGCCGCCTTCTTGTACGACGGAATGACGGTGACGCAGACGGCTCCGGCCAGAATGCTCTGCGGAATGCCCTTGTCCGGGGTGGCCATAATCTCGTTGATGACGGCCTGCGCGCTGTCCAGGCGCTCTCTGAGCTTTTCGTTGCCCTGTCCGACGGCTGCGAGCGTGGTGGTCGCGATCAGCGCCAAGCCACATAGAATTCCTGAGAGTCGTTTCATAGGTGTAAACCTTTCACTTTCTTTTCTGGTTCTAAATAGACTGAGCCGAATCCGTTTTGCCAATGGCCGCGATGGCAATGGCCTTGACCAGATTAGACCGCAAGATCGAATTCTGCATCAAGCTCATACATCAATTAGTACGATGTCAAGAAAGGAGCGTGAGTTGTATGCTTCTGCGGACACCCGTCAACCACGGCGGGGAGCCGAACAGCGGAGCCAGATGGGAAGGCGATCCGGACGGGGACCTGCGGGCGAAAAAATGGGGGCTCCAAGAGCGAGCAGCTTGCGCCGCAATCCTTGTAGCCCCTCTCCCAGGTCTGTGTTGCTTAATCATCATGTTCTTAATGTGATGGGTGAACAATAGTACGAAGGTATAGAGACTTTAGTACCCATACCAGTTATCTTTTGGTTAACAGGAAAAGCGAGCCGTTTGGCATAAAAAGCGGGTTCAAATTGCAGGCTGGTCGGTAGTTCCTTGAAGCGATAGAACGGGCCTTCAGCCCTTGCCGGACAATGGCAACGACAACGACAGGGGCAAATGCAAAAGCAGATTCCTCCGCTTCGCTGCGGAATGACAAACAAAGAGGTTGCGGAATGACAAACTGAAGATGCCACGGAATGACAAATAAATTTGTCTATCGCAATTCTTGAATGCTCTATTCGATCTGGGTGGAGGGGTGGACGGTGAGGGCGGTTCGATTGGTTACGCCGACCTTGCGCAGGAGTCGTCCGATGTGTGCCTTGACGGTTCCCTCGTCGATGCCGAGGGTGAGGGCGATCTCGCGGTTGGGTTGTCCGTCGCGCAGCAGGGTGAGCACCTGAAGCTCGCGCGCAGTGAAGTTGGGCGGGGTGATCGGCTGGTTGCTGGTGCCGGGCTGGCTTTCGAGCAGGCGAGCCAGCACCTTGCGCGGAGCCCAGATCGAGCCATCGCGTACGACGTCGATGGCCATCTGAATCTCGGATCCCTTTGCCGAAAGGCTGAAGTATCCCTTGGCTCCGCTGCCGATGACGCGCTGGATGTACTCGTGGTCGGTCTCGCTGCCGATGACGATGAGCTTGAGTTTGGGGCGTAGGTGGCGAAAACTGGCCAGCAACTCGAAGAGATGGCCGGTGCAGGAGGAGTCGATCAGAACCAGCGAGAGGTTGGCCTCGTCCATCGCGTCGGACAGGGTGAGGCATACGATCTTGTACTGTTTCAGGACGGACTGGAGTCCCATTAGACGCAGGGCATCGGTTGCGACCACGCCGATGCGCTCTGCGTCCTTAGCTGAAACTTTATTCATCGACCTCAAGCCTCTTCATCGCTGCATGGCCTGATCGCAGAGGTGATCCGCGATACGCTTGCGAGACTCCATCTTCATGCCCGTGCGGGAGAGCTACAGCTTGGGAAGGACGATGCCCTGCTGGTTCTGATATTTGCCCTTGCGATCTGCGTAACTGATCTCGCAGATCTCGTCGGACTGGAAGAAGAGGATCTGGCAGAGTCCCTCGTTGGCGTAGATACGCGCAGGAAGAGGCGTGGTGTTGGAGATCTCCAGAGTGACGAATCCCTCCCACTCCGGCTCGAACGGGGTGACGTTGACGATGATGCCGCAGCGCGCGTAGGTGGACTTGCCGACGCAGATCGTCAGCACGTTGCGGGGAATCTTGAAGTACTCGACCGAGCGCGCCAGCGCGAAGGAGTTGGGGGGAACGATGACGCTGTCGGCCTGTACGCTGACAAACGACCGCTCATCAAAGTTCTTCGGGTCAATGATCGCCGAGTTGACGTTGGTAAAGATCTTGAACTCGTCGGAGACGCGCAGGTCGTAACCGTAGGAGGAGAGTCCGTAAGAGATGACTCCCTCGCGAACCTGTTTCTCGCTGAAGGGGGTAATCATCTGGTGGTCGGTTGCTTGCTGTCGAATCCAGCGGTCGCTCTTAATGGCCATGCAGTTTTGTTTCCTCTTGGCGGTCCATTCAGCCTGCGCCAGAATGCCTTTGCAGGCTCCGGAAAGACCGAGGATCCGCATATCTCGGATAGGTGAATCTTACGGCAGGAATCCCTCGTTGACAATCTGCGGGTTAGTTCCTAACATCAGCAAAGCAGGACAGTGCGGAACCAAGGCGCATGGTTCCTGCCAGTTGCGCAAGAAAGGCGGCCCATAATGATTAAACAGGACCTGATTCAGAGGGTCGTCGAACGGACCGGACTTCCGCGAACCAAGGCGGAAGACGCTGTCGACGCGATCTTTGATTGCATGAAGAAGACGCTGATTGCGGGAGACCGCATCGAGCTGCGAGGCTTTGGCGTCTTTACCGTAAAGCCGCGCAAGACCGGCATCGGACGCAACCCGCGCACCGGAGCAGAGGTCAGCATCGCTCCCGGAAAGGCTGTTCGCTTCAAGCCGGGAAAAGATCTGCACCTGCTCGATCTGCCCGCTTAGCCTAAAGCGGTTCTCCTGTTGATGTACACCGTTGCCATTGCGAACGGAATGCGGGGATTTTTCGCGTCGCTCAGAATGACAAACGAATTCGGTATACACCTTTGAGAGAACTGCTCTAAAAATGCAGGCCGTCCGTGTTGGCGACCTGCCTAGCGTGTTGTCTGGGGAGAGGTGTAGGCGGCGAGGAAGATGCGCACAGCCTCTTTCACGTTGATCCTGCGCATCTCCTGTGGCATAACGTATTCCTTGTAAAACTGCCGTTTCAGGATGCTCTGTCCCCAGCACAGCGAGCAGAACATCTCTGCTGCATGGGCTGGATTCTCTCCCATGAACTCGGGATTTGCGACAAGATAATTCTGTAGCATGTTTGTCAGCCGCTTTGGACCAAGCTCCCAGAACATGCAGGCGAGCTTGGGGAATCCAGGCGATTCCGCGACGATGACCTGAAATAACGCACGCAGATCCGGGCGCATCATGGACCGCATCAGGCTGGTTCCAAACTCATCGAGAACCTTTGCCAAGGGCTCCTTTGAGGCCAAAGTTCTGGCGTAGAACGCATGGGTCTCGTCCATCTTGCGCGAGGCTACGGCGACGAAGAGTTCCGCCTTGCTGGGGTAACGCGCGTAGATCGTGCGCTTGGACGCTCCGGCGCGATTGGCAATCTCGGCGACGTTGGCGCTCTTGTAGCCGTGCTCCAGGAAGACATCGGTTGCCGTGTCCAGCAGATGCTCCATGCGCGCCGCAACCTCGGATGCGGCGGGACGACCTGCCCCACGACTCTTCTTTTCTAAAGGATTTTTCGGTTTTGCAACAGCTTTAGTCATGGTGGATTGATTCTAGGGTACGCTATTCAGCCCCTTGCATAACAGAAAAAAAGATTCCTCCGCATTGCTGTGGAGGGGCGAGCAGATTGGCCCTCCACAAATCCCAGAGTATTTTCGGTAATGGTGTAGACCGCCGTGGAGCGAGCAAAATGTGGGGATTCTTCGCTGCGCTCAGAATGACAATACATTTCTGGTCTATATCGATTACTAGAATAGTATGAATGTTCTACGCAACGGCGGAGTTTACGGGGCTGGTTCGGGGCGATAAGCGTCTTTTTCGGCCTTTCCGGTGGGGTCGAGCGGAGCTTCATTTTCCTGCTGGTCGGAGGAGCTGGCGGTGCGCCGAGGCAGGGCAAAGGGCTGCTTGAGGCCCGCTTCGGCGGCGGCCTTGGTGTCGGGCTGGCTGTCGCGATTGGCCTGTGCGGCGCGATACTCGGCCAGCGCCTTGTCGCGCTGGGGCGGGGTCGCGATGTCGTACATTCGGCCCAAGTAGATGTGCGCCCAGGCGATGGTGCGTGGATCGTGCGAGAGCTTGACGGTCTGGGTGAGGTGGTCGAGAGCAGCGTCGGGGTCGCCCTGCATCAGCGCGATGCGCCCCAGAATGTAGTGGGCCTGCGGGTTGGAGGGCGCGGTCTTCAGCGCGGTCTCGGCCATATCCGAGGCTCCGTCCAGATCGCCCTTCATCAGCTTGCGCTCGGCCAGATCGAGTCCGCTGAGCGGGCGCGGAGTACGCCGCATAATGTCTCCGCCGGAGCCGGTGGGCAGGAAGAGAATCTGCTCGTCGCGGTGGCGCTCGCTGTCGATGTCCATGCCGTAGATCATGGGGCCGATGCTGTCCTTGAGACCGGTTCCGCCGTGCTCCATCGTTCCCAACTGGCCGTAGAAGTAATCGACCAGAACCCAGCCCTGGCGCATGTCCAGATCGACCTTGCGGCGGCGAACGGCCTCGGCCTGACGCTCGTAGGCGCTGAGGTCGGCGGAGTAGCGGGCATCGAGCGCACGATCCTTGCCGGCAGCGGGCTTGATGGGCGCGGCGATACCGACGTCCATGGTCTGTGCCTCGATGGCCTTGATGAGGCACTCGGTCAGCAGAGCCGCGATGTCGGACTTGTAGGTGAACTCAAGCGGAGCCTTCTGCACCGGCTTCAACAAAGGCAGCATGTGGTTGAGCGCTGCGGGGCGCGAGTAGACCATCGGCTCGACCAGAAAGTGCAGGTAGGTGTGGCGGATCAGATCCATCGGAACTGCGTCCAGCGGCAGGGCGCGGGGCGAGACGACGACCACCGAGTCGTTGCCGTTGTAGCGCGCGTTGGTCTCTTCCGGAGCCAGCATCGGCTCCAGCAGAACCAGAAAGCGGCGGCCATCGTAGCTGCTGACCGGCATACGCAGAAAGATGTTGGTGTCCAGAATCGTCTGGGTCAGCGGATCGTGGATGTGGTCGATCATCGTCTCGTACTCCGAGCGATGCTGGAACCAGAGCGCGTGCAGATGCACCGCGTCGGCGAAGGCGCGCAGCAGGGGCAGAATCTCGACGACCTGGGTGGAGTCCGGCGGCAACTCGGTGGTGTCGACCGACGGGGTGAGCGCGGGAGCAGGAGTCAGGTAGAGCGAGAGCGAGATGTACTGCGCCACGTCGCGGCCCGCGTCTGTCAGCGCATGCTCGCGGATGAAGGAGCAGAGCGCATCGCGCGTGTCGCGGGCGGGGGCGGAGGAGGCCAACTCGGCGTTGATCTCTTCGCGAACCTTGAGGCGGACAGGAGCGGATTCGGCGAGGCCGGTGTCGTAGCCGCAGGAGTTGAGCGCGCTGGCCAGATAGAAGAGCGGCTCGCTGGTCTCCAGCGTAATGGCCGAGCCCGCCGTCTGCGGCAGTGCAATGCGCGTCGCGGGAGTCGTGTCCACGGCCTGCGATTCCGGGCTGCTGGAGGAACTCGAACTGGACGGCGAACTGGAGGAGCTTCCCGTCTGCGCCAGCGCTGTAGAGAAGAGCGTCGGAGTGGCGACGACGAAGGCAACCGCAACTGCGGCGATCGGCAGGGGACGGAATCGGAGAAGACGCTTCAGGCTAGGCACAATTTGACTCGACACGATTCGAATTCAACCTCGGAAGGGTACAGCTTCAGCCGTACCGCATCGCACAACCCATTAAACACTGCGCAGGCTTGATTGCGAAACGAGCAAGTCTGCGCGATAAGAAGGATTGCGGCGGAGTGGGCTGCATTGCATCGCCGCGACGATCTTTTTCCCCGCTCCCAAAGCGTTTTCGGTAGTGGTGTATAGCGTCGTGGAGTGAGCGACAGCAGATTCCTTCGCTTCGCTACGGAATGACAAACAAAGAGGCTACGGAATAACAAACAAAGAGGTACATACAAATGACAAGCAAATCGGAATATAGCAATCTGGAAAGTGTTCCCGAGTCTTTACAGCGGCCCCAGACCGGGGTTGGATGCTGGAGGATTTGCCGTCGGCGGGGGCGTTGGAGTGGCCGTGCCGCGCGGCTCGCGGACGGCAGGTGTCGAGTTGAAGAGCACGCCCAGGTTCAGTGCTGCGTAGGAGTCTGGGTGCGCCGGGTTGAAGTCCTTGAAATCGTCCACAATGAATCGCGCCAAGTCCAGCTTGTTCTGCTTGATGCCCATTACGATGCACTTGGCGAACTCGTAGCCGCCGTAGGCGGTCGAGTGGGTTCCGTCGGCCAGAATCTTGCTGGCGTCCGACCCCGCCGCGGCGTAGAAGGCGTCGCTCATGGCGTAGAGGTCGATCAGCGCGACGTGTTCCTCCTGCGCCACCTCGCGCATGGCCTGGGGATAGCCTCCGTGGCCGTGCGTTGGCGCGCCGGAGCCTCGCGCACCGCGATCCATCGCCGTGACCAGAACGGGGGTTGCGCCGCGCAGACGAGCCTCGGCGATGTAGACCTTCAGGTAGGCCTTGTAAGTCGTCTCCGGCTCGACGTAGGTCTGCGGCCAGTTCGCCTTGGAGTCGTTGTGGGTGAACTGGATAAAGAGATAGTCGCCTCTCTTCATCTGGCTGAGAATCTTGTCCAACCGCAGCGAGTTGGCGAAGGACTTCAACGTCTCGCCCGACTGCGCCTGGTTGGAGACGGCGACGCCAGTCTTGAGAAAGCGCGGCAGCATCTGTCCCCAACTGACATCGCCCCCTGCGTCGCGGTCGGTCACGGTCGAGTCTCCGGCGAGAAAGACGGTCGGCGTGGTGGGAGCGGAGACGATCTCGATGGAGCGCAGAGCTGCGTGTGGACTGACGAACTCCAGCGTCAGCTTGTTGTCCCAATCGCGCGTGTTGCCGTTGTCGAAGCTGTCCAGCGTGACCACCTCGCGCCCGGTGGCATTGGTAGGCAGCCTGGGCAGATTCGGCGTGCGAACGTTGAGGGTGAAGCTGCGCTCGACGACCTGCCCGGCGGGAAGATCGACGCGCTCCAGCATCAGGCGGCCCGACTCCGCCTTGACGGTCGTGGTCGTCGCAGCGGAGGAGTCGCCAAAGCCGACCGTCACCGTGTAGTTTCCCTCCGGCACTCGGGCGGAGAAGAGGAATGGGCGGTCACTGGTTGTCGCGTTGCCGCTGTCTCCGGTGGAGACCTGCGCGCCTGGTTCATAGCCGTAGCCCGTGGCGTCGCTGTAGACGGCGTTCGGGGCGACTCGCGTGGCACCGGATTTGGCAGGCGCAGCGCCGAAGTCAAACTTCAGATGAGCCGGCGCGGCGGTCTGTGCCGTGGCCGATAGAACGGAGAAAAACAGGGTTGCGGCGTAGATCGAACGGAGGTGGCGTAAGGTCTTCATGGATAAATGGGCCCTTTGGGTAAAGCACGGAGTTCAGAGCATTTTTATTAGACGTATGGATACGGCAGCGGCTAGTGGTTCGAGCTGTATTCCTCCCATCCATCGCGATGTTGTCGCGATGGATGGGGCACCCGGCAACGGATGGGGCAACGGCAAAAGCAACGGCAAAGACTAGGGCAGCGGCAAAAGCAGATTCCTCCGCTGCGCTGCGGAATGACAAACAAAAAAGAGACAACGCAACAGCAAGGACAACGGCAAAGACAACCGCGACGGCAACGGATGGGGCAACGGCAACTAGATGTTGATACGGTCTAGTGTTGCAGGGCGAGGGCGATCTCGTGGGTGGGGATGGCTCCTTCGCGCAGGATCATCCAGGAGAGGCCTCCGCCGGAGAGATCGACGATGGTGGTCGGCATGTCGCGCAGGGTTGGGCCGCCGTCAACGATCAGCGGAATGTGCTCGCCGAGCTGCTCCAGAACACGCTCGGCGGAGGTGCATTCGGGCATCCCGCGCAGGTTGGCCGAGGTCGCCGTGATGGGCAGGCCGAGGCCGGCGACGACGGCGCGGGCGATGGCGTTCTCCGGCACGCGCAGGGCGACGTTGCCGGTGTTGGCGGTGACGCGCAGAGGAAGGCGTGTTCCCGCCTTGACGACGATGGTCAGCGGGCCGGGCCAGAAGCGCTCGGCGAGACGATCGAAGGCTCCATCCATCTCGCGCGCCAGACCGTAGGCCTGAGTGGTCTCGGAGATGAGCAGAGAGAGCGGCTTGTGGCGGGCTCGGGTCTTGATCTCGTAGATGCGGTCGACCGCGCTCAGGTTGATCGGATCGACGGCCAGACCGTAGAAGGTGTCCGTGGGCAGCGCGGCAACCTGACCGGCGGCAAGCGAACGGACGACCCGCGCAATCTGTTCTGGCTCAGGTTCGTCGGGGTGAATACGTATGATCTCGGCCGTCAAATTAATCTCCTGTGTGTAGAACTGGAGCGGTTCTGCAAGGAATCGATGCGCAAGTCTATAGCATACCTCTCAGCAATTCCAAGTGGCGATAATCCAGTGGCAGCAGGAAACGACCGCATTGGAAATAAGACGCAAGACAGAGGAGACCACGGATCAACATAAATTTTCACGGATAAAACAACAAGGACGAATTGTCGGTAGAGAATTTTCACTAATGGTGTAGAGCGTCGCCGCACGAGCAAAATGCGGGGATTCTTCACTCCGTTCAGGAGGACAATTGTTTTCTTGGTCTCTTGCAATAGTGAAAACGCTCTTATCCGTGTTCCTCCGCGTTGATCCGTGGTCGGTTCTTGTCTGAATGTAGAACTGTTGGTCGTTCTATTCGCTCGCGGCGGGAAGAGTCTTATACTTGTTATCAAACAAGACTTTGCCGTTTTCGCATCCCATTTCGCTGCTGGATTGGGGATGGAATGGCGGTTTGTTCGCGATTTGCGGCCCCGTGTCCGAGTATTTTTGCCATGAATTCAAAGTCCTCCAACTCGCCGAATCGTCGCTCAAGTCTGTTAAGACGGCGTTTCCCTGCGGCGAAGCGCCGCTCCGGTTCACGGTCTCGTCGGGCGCTGAAGCCGACGCAGATCTTTCTGCGTTGCCTGCTGGTGGCTCTGTTGCTGGCAGTGGTGGGATGGTTTGGCTGGCTCTACATTCAGATCAGCGCGGTTGCGGGAAGAGACGAGGCGCGGCCAGCCGATGCGATCGCCGTCTTCGGCGCGGCAGAGTATGTGGGGAGACCCTCGCCGGTGCTGCACGCGCGTTTGGATCACGCTCTGGATCTCTACCACGAACAGATGGCTCCGCTGGTGATTACACTGGGCGGAGGCAGCGGCGATCTGGACAAAGGAATGACCGAGGGCGGAGTGGGCAGGGATTATCTGCTGGCCAACGGCGTTCCCTATGAGCAGATTGAGGCGGAGACGGAGTCGGTCGATACCGGGCAACAGGTGGAGCGGCTGGCCGAGATTGCACAGACGCGGCATCTGAACAGCATCATCGTGGTCAGCGACGGGACGCACCTTTTCCGCATCCGCAAGCTGTGCGAGGCGGCAGGGTTAACGGTCTATACCTCGCCGCGCGCGACGGTGGGCAACATCGACGACTACGATCTGGCGCTGCGCTACTTCCACGAGATGGTGAGCTATACCCTGCTGCGCCTGCATGTGAACTTCGACTGGCTGCACGGAGAGACAGACGCGTAGTCGCTTGGGATGTGAACCCGCTGCTCCCTGCGAAAGGCAAATTCAGGCATTTTCGCAGTTCATAAAGCCACTGAAGAGTGCCCTGAGCCAGTCGTTCGTTGAAGATATGGGCGGGCCTTCAGCCTCTGGCTTAGAACAACTCCCGTAAGCTGTATTCCTTCGTCGAACGAGCTATAAGCAGATTCCTCCGCTCGCGCTACGGAGTGACAAAGAGTTGTGTCTACAGTAGTTCGAGGAAATAATTAGAGAAACGCTGCCGCTAAAAGCAGATCTCTGGGAGGAAAGATCTAGCGCTCCGCAACCAATTGGCGAAGGTCGTGTCTAATTCAACAGAAGTCGATCGGCGCCGACCCGAGCAGGCTGGCGAAGTTGGATTGAAGAGCTAAGGCCGCCGCACTCCTCGCAACCCGTCGCTGGAAAGCTGCACCGGGGAAGCGAAGGATAGGCGGAATGAGGAAATAGTCATGAAGATCATGCGAGCTTTGAAGAGCACAATGTTTGCGGCGGCGGTTGCTGGAGCGCTTCTGATCGCCCCCTCCGCAGCCAATGCGCGGGTGTTCGTCTCGGTGGGCTTTGCTCCGCCGGTGATTCCCGTCTATGCACAGCCAGTCGCCCCTGGGTATGGGTACATCTGGACTCCGGGCTACTGGGCCTACGGCCCCGATGGATACTACTGGGTCGATGGAGCCTGGGTGGAACCGCCCTACGAGGGAGCTTTGTGGACTCCGGGCTACTGGGATTATGACGGCGGTGCCTACTTATGGAGTCCCGGCTACTGGGGGCGTCGCGTCGGATACTACGGCGGAGTCAACTACGGTTACGGCTACTTCGGAGTCGGTTTCTGGGGTGGATACTGGAACGGCGGCCACTTCTTCTATAACCGAGAGTACAACCACCTCGGCTTCCGCGATCACGAGGGCTTCGTCTATAGCCATCCTGTGGCCGGATTCAATGGACGTCCCGGCGGAGCAGCCATCGCGCGTGGCGGAGCCTTGGGCTATAACCGCGGCGCGTCGAACATGGTGCGCGGCTCCAACCTGAACGGCAATAGCTACCGCGGTCAGGCTCGCTCCTACAGCGGAGGCTCTCGAAGCTATGGTGGCGGTTCTGCGCCGCAGTCTCGTGGAGGCTCGGGTGGCTCTCGTGGCGGTGAACGTCGCTAACACGGTTCGTCTGAATTTGCTTTAAAACTTGAGCCTCCCCTGCGCTAACCAGCGCGAGGGAGGCTCAAGTTTTTCTGTTCGGGTGGGGCAGGGGATTGGAGAGTCTATCCTCTGGTGTAGAGTGTCGCAGCGCGGAGCAAGACGCAGATCCTTCGACTCGCGCTATGCGCTGCGCTCGGGATGACCAGCCCTCGTTCTATAGCAAGAGTGGAAATGCTCTAGAAGGTTGTGCTTACGGTCAGGCGCAGGGTCTTTCTTGGCTCGCGCAGTTGGTAGGCCGCTCCGTATAGTTGCAGCGCCTGCTGGTAGCTGTAGCGTCCGGCGTCGGAGTCGGGGAACATGCTGCGCAGGGTCTCATTGCTGACGGCCAGTTGCTGCGGCAGGCTCTTGTAGAGACGCAGATCGTTGAAGCCGTAGAAGATGCGGAAGGGCGCGTTCACGATGGGAAGGATGACCTGTAGCTCCGCGCCGCTGGTCATGCGCGGGACGAAGTTGGTTCCCGGAACCGTGTTCAGTTTGCGCGCCCCGAAGGCAGCCACCGACTGTCCGCCGTAGCAGGCTCCGTTGACGAAGGTCGGGCAGCCGTAGAGCGGGCTGGCCAGCACCGAGGTTCCGGCAACGCTCTGTAGCAGTTGTCCTGGCTGTAGGTCTCCGGTCAGGCCGAAGTCGGTAAAGAAGTTGAAGCTGACCGTGCTGACGATGGGAATCTGGTACTGAATGTTTCCGGTGAGCTGGGTGTCTCCGCCAACCGAGACCAGACGATAGATTGGCAGCGGAATCTGAATGTTGCCCAGACTGGGGTTGGTCGGATCGCGGGGAATCAGCGTTCCATCCGGGTTAGTCAGGTTGAACTGCACTTTGACCGGAACGAAGGTGTAGGGCGAGTTGGCGCGGATGTCGAAGCCGCGTACGTCCGACTCTCCCCCGCCGTAGATGCGGTTGGTCGGCGGAGCAACCTCTCCGCCAAAGCCCGAGACGTGCGCCAGAAGCAGACGCATGCCGAGGACGTTGCGTCCCTCTGGGCTGATGCGGAGTCCCTTCATCGGGTAGTACTGGCGGAAGCTGGCCACTGGAGAGACGTACTTCACGTTTCCGCCCGCTCCCGCAACCTGCATGGAGATGTTGAAGTCGCGACCGGAGTGAGGCCCGACGCCGCGATCCAGGCTGGAGTAGCTGAAGCTGGGCGAGATCGTCGAGGTGACGATGCCGTTCAACTGATTCATTCCCTCAACGCCGGAACGGAAGGCCAGCGACTGGAAGATGTTGCGCGTGTTGTCGTTGAACGTCGACACCGAAGAGCGGCTGAGTGCATAGGTGATGCCGATGCGCGACACGCCGCGGGTAGACCACAGATGCTTCAGCGGCTCGCTGGCCGAGAGCGTGAATCCGGTCGTCGCGGTGTTGTAGTTGGTCAACTGCGACTGCTCTGCGGCGGTAACGTTGGCGCTGGTGCTGTTGGCGATGGAGTAGGCCTTGGCCGGGTTGTAGTCCGTCTTGCGAGAGAAGACCTCGGTGCCAACTGCGATGGGTTTGTTGCGCAGGTATGGCTCGTTGAATCCGAAGCTCAGGTTGCGCGACAGATCGCCGATGTTGGCCGTCGCGGAGAGAGTCTCGCCCAATCCCAGAAAGTTGTTGGTCTCGTAGTTCAGCCCGATGAAGGTTCCGCTGAGTCCGCTGAGTCCTCCGTTGACTCCGATGGAGTTCTTGCCCTTCTCCTTCAACTTCAACAACAGATCGACGGTTCCATCGTCGGAGTTCTGCCGCGTCTCGGTGTCGTCCTTCACCTTCAGGGTGTCGAAGTAGCCGAGCTGGTTCAGGCGCATCACGGACATATCCCAACGCTCGGTGCTGTAAACCTGTCCCTCTTCCAACTGCAACTCGCGGCGAATTACCTTGTCGCGGGTCAGCGTGTTTCCGCTGAACTCGATGCGGGAGACGTAGAACTGCTTGCCCTCATCGATGTCAACGTTGATGTAGATCAGCTTCTTGGCGTCGTCCCGCCGGGGCACGGGGTTTCCCACCATGCCGATGTATCCCTGACTGCCGTAGGCCTTGCGGAGTTGCTCCACGCCCTTGCTGAATAACTGGGCGTTGAACCACTCGCCGTCCTTCTGCGTGAACTGCGCGCGCAGAGCCTTGGAGTTGTTGAACATCTTGTTTCCAGTAAAGGTGATTCCGCCTAGCCGGTAGCGCTCGCCCTCTTCGACGGGCATCAGGATGTCGATGCGCTTGCCGGTGGAGGGACGCAGAGTGAAGAAGTTCAGTCCGCCCTGGTCGCGCACATGGGTCTGCGGATCGCTGGTCTCTGCGTTGAAGTAGCCGCGGTCGCGATAGGCCTGACGCACGCGCTCGGTATCTTCGTCCAGTTTGCTGGCGTCGAAGGTTCGCGCGAGAAGATTTTCCAGAACGATGGAGTGGGGAATTCCGATGGGCTTGGTGTTGACCATCGCCTCGCGCAGGATACGGTCCTTGATGTTGTAGTTGCCGTCGAAGGCGATCTTGCCGACCTTGACCGTTGGGCCTTCCTTGATCTTGAAGGTGACTCCCACCGAGGCGGGAGGAATGGTCTTGACCTCGGTCTTGACGGTGGCAAACTGGTGCCCGTGCTCGCTGAGCAGATCCTTCAAGACCGATTCAGCCCGCTTGACGCGCGTCGGGTCGTACTGGCTCTCTACCGAGAGGCCAACCTTGGCCTTCTTCATCCGTTCCTGCACGTCCGACAGGGTGACGGCGTTCAGCCCAACATAATCGATGGTGCGGATGGTGGGCTTTTCCAGGACATAGATCACCAACTGTACGCAGGACGGAGTATCGGCGCGCTCAATGCGCACATTCTCGAAGTATCCGGTGTTCCACAGCGAGTTGAAGTCGCGCTCCACGGTGGCCGGATCGTACTGATCGCCCTGATGGCTGGAGATTCGCGCCAGAATCGAGTCTTTGGGGATTCTGCGATTGCCAATCGCCTGCGGCTGGCAGAGGATCTGCGACGCACTGGGCGCGGTGGTAGCGTCCTGCGCCATCGAACGCGTCGACAGGGGAGCCATCGCAGCCAGCACACCCGCAGCCAATAAGGCTGGCGCAATGCGGGAGCGGCTGGAGCGCGTACGCACAGACTTTAGCTTGATGCTCGGGAAACCTTCGCTCACTCGCTTTACGGTAAAGATACGCACACCCTCATTTGCTGCCAAAATCACGCCCGCTTGGCTACCGCTGACAAAGTTAGATTATATGGGAGCGATGGCGCTCGGCGCGAGTTTATCTCTAATCGTTGCCGCTCGGTCACTCCATGGACAACTGCTTCCTGCGCAATTGTGGGCGATTCTGCGATGAAACCGCAAAATCGCCGCTCCTGCGCAGACGGGATTGCTCTGCCTGCGATTGTATCGCTTCTATGCAATGCTGTTTGGGCGATGGCCGGTGACAAGCTGCCTGCGATAGACTGAACCCCATGACGCGTGGAATGTTTATCACCTTTGAAGGGTTGGATGGATCGGGCAAGACGACACAGATGCAGCGTCTGGCGGCGTGGTTGGCTGGCTGCGGACTCAGCGTGGTCAGCCTGCGCCAGCCCGGTTCGACCGCTCTGGGCGACCGACTGCGCGCCGTTCTGCTGGACTCGCGCTCGGAGGCTGCGCTGGGGCCGATCAGTCCACTGGCCGAGATGGCGCTGATGTTCGCCGACCGCGCTCAGGCCATCGCCGAGGTGATCGAGCCTGCGCTGGCGGCTGGCTCCATCGTTCTCTGCGACCGCTTCACCGACTCCACCGAAGCCTATCAGGGAGCGGGGCGGCAGCTCGGAAGTCAACGGGTTCTCGCCCTGCACGCTGCGGTTTGCAATAATCTTCAGCCAGACCTGACGCTGCTGCTTCTGCCACCGCTGGACGAGGCTCTGACCCGCGCGCGGCGGCGCAACCATCGTCAGGCGCAGGCGCACGACTCCAGGCAGGCCAAGGCTCTGTCGCAGGGGAAGACGCCTGCTCAGGCCGGACCCGCAGACGAGAACCGATTCGAGCGCGAGTCGGACGAGTTCTACGCGCGCATCCATGAGGCCTATCGGAAGATCGCCGCGCGCGATCCCCAGCGCGTTCTGACCATCGCCAACGACGAGTCGGGAGACAACTCCATCGAGGCGATTGAGAGGCGCATTCGCGCTCTGGTTGCGCCGAGGCTTTCGCTGGATGCGTTGCGTGTCTGATGTCTGTTGAGAATTATCGATCGGGCCTTTGGCCCTCTTTGTATTTTTGCGGGCTTGTACCCAGGGCTTTGCTCTGGGCTGGTATAGGACGCGCCTTTGGCGCTTTACAGGCAAGGGCAAGGGCAAGGGCAAGGGCAACAGCTAGTGGTGCGAGCTGTATTCATCCCCATCCATCGCGATGTTGCTGCGATGGATGGGCACCCGAAGATAGATGGGCACCCGGCAAGGACTAACAAAGACAACTGCAACAGCAGATTCCTCCGCTTTGCTACGGAATGACAAGCAAATCTGGTTTATAGCAAACACTGAAACACGGCTGGTCGCTGGGTTGGACTACTTTCTGGCTGCGCTGGGTTAGTAGTTGGGCTGGTTTACTGGGCTAGTAGCTGCGCTGGTAGGTGGCGCTGATGCGGTCGTGCCAGGAGAGGCGGTCTTCGTCGAGTGTGGCCCAGAGCAGGCCGAGGCCGAACGGGCAGGCCGAGAGAAGAACCGCGCAGATGCGGCGGTGACGCGCGCGACGGGTGGGGTTCTCGTCGTCGAAGGTGCAGAGGGCGATGCGCGCCAGACGCATTCCCGGAGTCGCGTCGGAGAGGGAGTAGAAGAGCGTCTGGTAGGCGAGAAAGAGCGCGGCAAAGATGAGCGCGGAGGCCCCCAGAATTGCGCTGAGCTGTAGTCCGGTCTGGCTGGCGATCTGGTTGGAGAGCTGCGCCGCGTGGCTGAGGCTGAGAGAAAGCGATGCGCTCGGTTGTGCCGGGGCTGCGGGGAGAAAACGGCTGGCGACGGCGATGCTGGTTGCGGCGAAGGCCAGAAATCCGGCTCCGAGCAGGGAGGCGTCGATCGACGCGGCCGTGAGTCGCCGCTGGATGGAGGCGATTCCGGGAAGCGAGGGAGCGACGCTGGTCGGCTGGGGGACGAAGAGGTCGTTCTGCAGGTCGTCCTCGCGTATGGAGAAGGAGGAGTCCTCAGGCGGGAATGCGCTGTCCGCAACGGACGAGGAGGCGTGGTCTGCGTCGAGCCAGATCGAGGTCCACTGCTGGGTTGCGAGTTCGAATGCGCTGTCGGCGACGTTCGGTGTGGTAGAGATCTGCCGGGGATCGACCTCGAAGATGCGCAGTTGACTCTCGCCGGGGACGGAAGCCTCTTCGTCGCGCAGCGGTCCTTCGGCGTAGCGTGGACGAGCCTTGCGCGGGGCGACGAGCTGGCGGGGAAACTCGATGAGATTGGCCGGAAGCAGCGCTGCCGGGCCAACCGATTCCTCGAAGACGGGCGACTGGCGGAAGGCAATCTCTTCGTCCAGCGCACGAGCCTCGGCGTCGCTCCGGTCTGCTGACTGATTGCGCTGGCTGATGCTGGGCAGACGCAGAGGAGTACTCAGATCTACATGGGCCGCGCTGGCCTCATCTTCGTAGAGGCGGACAGTGACAACGGGGGCTGCGCCGCTGGGCGGCTGGAACTTTGTGTGCGCTGGCTGCGCTGGGACGGTCTGCGCCGCAGGCCGGGAGGGTTCTGTGGGCTGGAAGCGAGAGCGCGCGGGCTGCGCCGCGGGCCTGAGGGTAAATTCTTGAGGGACAGCGTTTTGGAGGTCGGTCTGCGCGGGGCTTTGCTGAGCGCGCAGGGCCTGTTCGCTAATCTCCTGCTGCTGATAGTGGGCTTGCTCGGCAAGCTCCTGGTCTCGGGCTGCTTGTATGTGAGCCTGCTGGGCGAGGGCTTCCTGCTGGAGCGAGACGAGCAGTTCCTGCTGGGCGCGGGCGACGGCCTGTGCGTTGCGTTCCGCGATCTCGGCTGCGGCGCGGGCCTGCTGGGTGGCTCGTTCGGCTTCGGCGGCGAGAAAGGCGTGGTAGCTGGGGGTGTTGGCGTAGCGCTGGGCGACGGCTGCGGCGATGCGCGAAGAGCGCGAGGGCGCGGCCTGGGATCGCGACGACGTGGGAGGGTGAGCGGGCGCGGCTTGTGCCTGATTGCGACGGTTGCGGTGCGCGGCGAGGCGTTCAGCGGCCTGACGGCGGAGCGCTTCGCCGGAGGCCGCAGGCGCGATGGCGCTGTTTGCGACGTAGGATCGGCTCGTCGCGGCGGCGGCTCTGCTGGTCTCTTCGGCGAAGGCCGGATCCAGCGCGGTTGTGTCTAGAAGGGCGGAGCCCATTTTTCCTAAACTCACTTCCGTAAAATCGTCTAACCTCAAAGAGTGCTGCTTGAGACAACTATCAACGACCGGTTCTGCTCGGCAACGCTGCTGAGGTGTGTTTGCTTATTCATAAGTATCACGGTGAGCGCGCCAAGTTTTGCTCAACTTTCTGCGCAAGAGGTAACGAGTATGGCACCTCCGGCGAAAACCGGCTCTGCCAGCGGCGTTTCCAGCGTTGACGGGTCTGTAGAGAGTTCGTCCGCGCAGCCGGAGGAGGCTCTGCCAGATGCGTCTGACGCGGCTCTTCCGGATTCTCCCGACGCGGCGCGCTACCCGACGGCCGAGGTGATTGCGCCGAAGGACGAAGGAATGCTCGTCCACATTGAGTCGGATACGCAATCGAATCGGGGCAGCGTCTATCTTCTGGACGGCCATGCGGTGGTGGTCTATGGCAACCGTACGCTACAGGCGGATCGCATCGAATACGACAGCAACACTGGCGATGTGAGCTTGAACGGACATCTGCGGTTGACCGGAGGAGAGAACGACGAACTGATTCAGGCGAGCCATGGAATGATCAATGTAAAGACGCAGACGGGGCGTTTCTACGATGTATCGGGTTCGGTGGGGATTAGGCAGGATGCGAAGTCGGACGGCAAGGCTGTGGACGCGCATGGAGTCTATGTCAACAGCAATCCCTTCCTGTTCAGCGGTCGAATGGTGGTCAAGAGCGGGCCGCGGCAGTACCAGATCTACGATGGCATGGTGACGTCGTGCCAGTTGCAGCATCCAGACTGGCTGCTCTCGGCTGGCGAGTTCCGGTTGGATGGAGAGAAGGCGAGCGCGAGCAACAGCGTCTTTCGTGTAATGAATCTTCCGGTGCTGTGGCTGCCCTATGTGACTCATCCGACCGACGCGAACGACCGACAGAGCGGGATTCTGATTCCGGTGCTGGGCGATTCGTCGAGCAAGGGGTTCACGGTTGGCGAGCAGGTATATTGGTCGATCAATCGCAGCACGGATTTAACTGCCGGGGCGATCTACTACTCGGATCGTGGATGGGAACAGAGCGCCAGCTTTCGCTATCGCGGGCTGGGGCAGGACTTTGCGCAGGCCCATTACAGCGGACTTCAGGATCGCGGGTATACGCCATCGGGAGGAGTCTATACCAACCAGAGCGGCGAGGATGCGGTCATCTCGGCGCGTCGCGATTTTGTCGCCGATTCGCCTTTGCCCGGGTCTTTCTTCGCCGGGGCGAATGCTGTGCAGACCAGAGTGGCTGCCGATGTTGAGTACCTCAGCTCGTTTCCGTATCGCGAGGCCTTCTCGTCCAACTTCAATCAGGCCGTATCGAGCGACGTGGTCTCGACGATCTATGGGACGCGAGAGTGGAATGGGCTGGCGCTCTCGGCGGAGGGGGATCGTTATCAGGGTGAGAAGCGGGTGGCGACGGCGCTTCTGCCCGAACAGCAGGTGCATATCTTTCATGCTCCCGCACTGGAGTTCACGACCACGGATCATCGGCTGGAATCGACCGGGCTGGAATGGAATGTGGATAGCTCGGTGGCGATGCTGAAGCGAGTTCAACCGAATTTTGTAACCGGAGGAATGATCGAACGGCTGGATCTTCGCCCGGAGATTGCGTACCCGTTTGGCGCTATGGGATGGAGAATTCGCCCATCGCTGGCGACGCGCGAGACCTTCTACAGTCGAAGCCATTCTCTGTCTGGTTCGAGTGAACCCAATCCTGAGAGTCTGGCCACGCTGAACCGCGCCGATCTGGATCTGCAAGTGGACATGCGCGCTCCGGTTGTGGAGCGAACCTTCGACTCTGGATTTGTGACTCGTCTGCTGCGTCACGATGTGCGGCACACCATCGAGCCGGAGTTTACCTATAGTTACGTCAATGGCATAGACAACTTTCAGCAGGTTCTGCGCTTCGATGACGTGGACGTTGCCAGCAACACTAACGAGTTGGAGTATGGAGCGACGCAACGGTTGTTTCTGCGTCGGATGGACAAGAATCCCTGTCGCGTGTCGGGTTCCGGGGCCGATGCGACCGAGATTCTGAAACAGGCGGGAAGTGAGGCCGAGGGAGTCGCCGAGCCTGGTCAGGCTACCGGCAGGACGGATGCCGCCGAGCAGAATTGCGGCAATCGCGAGTGGATCAGTTGGCGGGTGGCGCAGAAATACTTCTTCGATCCGAACTTTGGCGGAGCGGTGGTGAATGGGAAGCGAAATATTCTGGCGACGACGCTGGACTTCTCTGGCATCGCGTTTCTGACCGAGCCGCGCAACATCTCTCCACTGCTCTCGCGATTGCGGGTGCGCACCTCGGAGAAGACTGACGTGGAGTGGGACTTCGACTACGACACCGGAGCCAAGAAGTTTACGGCGAACAACATCTACGCGGACGTGCATCAAGGTGAATTCTTTGCCGGGGTGAGCTATGCGCGGCTGAACGCTCCGGGCCGCTCGTATGTGGCGGGCGTCGCCTCCAGCGTGGCAGATTTCCAGCAGATGCGGTATACGGTTGGCTTTGGCAGACCAACCAAGGGAGGCTTTAGCGCCGCAACCAATGCAGGGATCGATCTGGATCTGAAGACGGTTCAGTATGGCGCGATCCAAAGCTCGTACAACTGGAGCTGCTGCGGAGTCAGCGTGGAGTATCGCAAGTATGAACTAGGAACGGCGCGTAACGAGAACGTCTACCGCTTCAACTTCACTCTGGCCAATATCGGCAGCGCGGGGAATATTCGCCGCTCCGATCAGCTCTTTTAGGCTTTGCCCTGAACGCTGGGGTATTGCTGCGGGAGAAAAG
>JARLFY010000071.1 GCA_031296325.1 Acidobacteriaceae bacterium
CACCCATCGCCGATGAAACCGCGATGGATGTGGCACCCGGCATAGTCCCACTTCACACCTAAAAACCGCGTCGCAAAGCAAAGTGTATATGTCGATACGCCCTAGTTCCAATCGATCTGGATTGTCCCCGCTTAGAACTGATGATCTGAAGACTCGAACCTGACTTTCCTCCCGTATACTCGAATTTATGCACATGGTCGCGTCCAACTCGCGCAAGATGCAACGTGTCCTGACCGTATCGCTGGTTGCGACCTTCTGCTACGTTCTGGCGACGTTCTACTTTGGCCTGCGCGCGCATTCGCTGGCGCTGATCTCCGAGGCGGGACACAACGTCTCCGACGGCCTAGCCATCGCGCTCTCGTTCGTCGCGGTCTACTTCCAGCGTCGCCCTGCGACCGACCAGAAGACCTTCGGCTTTCAGCGCGCGGGAGTGCTTGCGGCCTTCGTCAACGCGTCTACACTGCTGGTTCTGGCTGCGTGGATCGCGGTCTCGGCCATCCATCGCCTCTACGCTCCGGTCGCCGTCCAGCCGCGCCTGATGATGGAGGTCGCCGTCGCCGGTGTGTTGATGAACGGAGCGATCGCGGGCCTACTGTGGAAGTTCTCCGGCGACGTCAACATCCGCTCGGTCTTCCTGCATATGCTGGGCGACACGCTCTCGACCGCTGCGGTGATCGCTGGCGGCGCGGGAATTCTGTTCACCGGAGCCTACTGGATCGATCCGGCGCTCTCGCTGGTCATTGCGGGAATGATCGCGTGGTCGTCGGCCAGCATCGTGCGCGAGACGCTGAATATTCTTCTGGAAGGAACTCCCAGCACGCTGCATCTGGCCGACATTCGCTCTGCCATCAGCGCCGTTCCCGGAGTACTCAACGTACACGACCTGCACGTCTGGTCGCTCGGCTCGTCGTCTCATGCGCTGGCCAGCCATGTGACCATTGGGGAGATGGCCGTCTCCGACTCATCCACAATTCTGGACGCCATCAACAGCGCTCTGCGCTCGGGCTTCCACATCACCCACACCACGATTCAGTTTGAGATTCGCGGCTGCGAGACGACGTTCGGCTGCTCCGCTCCGCCGGAGGTTGAGCAGCCCGATGCGCATGGCCATCACCACCATCACGGGCACGACCACTCCCACGCCCACTGAGTTTCTTTCCCTTCGGTGTAATTATGTTGCGCCGCGAACAATGCGGGGATTCTTCGCTCCGCTCAGAACGACAATTCATAAATTGTCTTCATGGCAGAAATAGCGACGCCCACCAAGTTAGTGGGCGTCGCTATTTCTGCGATTGCGATAGATCTACAGCAGGGTTGCGTCCAGTGTGATCTCTGCCGCAGCGAGCAGGCGGGAGATGGGACAGCCAGCCTTCGCTCCGCTGGCGATCTCGTCGAACTTTGCCTTGTCGATGTTGGGAATCTTTGCCTTGCTGGTCAGATGAATCTTGGTGACGGTAGGCGTTCCGTGCAGGTCGAGGGTGACGACGGCCGAGGTCTCGATCGACTCGGGGGTAAATCCCGCCTTACCCAGCTCCGCGCTGAAGGCCATGGTGAAGCAGCCTGCGTGGGCTGCGGCGATCAACTCTTCGGGGTTTGTCCCTACGCCGCTCTCAAAGCGCGCGGCAAAGCTGTACTGCGTCGCCTTCAGCGTTCCGCTCTGGGTCGAGATGGTTCCCTTGCCGTCCTTCAAACTGCCATGCCAGACTGCACTCGCACTACGATCCATTTTGTCTCTCCTAGTTGTTTATCCAGTTGAATCCGAACCGATCTTCAACGTCTACTAAAGAACATTACTCCATCGGATGCATGCAATGGTTGCATGGGACGAATAAACGTCGAATAAAAGCGCCTGAATCTTCTGTGAAGAGAGTTCTTGACATTCAGAGAACCCACGCGCAAACTGCCATCATCGTCGAAGCGGTCTACGAATGATGCGGACGATAGGGAGGGGTCAGATGCCCGAGCCAACCACAAGCCGCGTTTCGCTTACCCTCTCCTCGACTCTTGAGAGCGTCTCCGCGGTGGAGCGCGCCGCCGAAGACTTCATCGAGCGCGTCGGGTTTGCGCCGGACCTCGTACACGACATCGTCATAGCGGTACACGAGGCTGTTAGCAACGCCGTCATCCACGGTAACCGCTACTGCCCGAACAAGCGCGTCACGGTCTCGTTCGAGGCCAACAGCGAGTGCATCATCCTGCGCATCGCCGATCAGGGGGAGGGACTCAATCCAGACGACATTCCCGATCCGCTCGCCCCGGAAAATCTGTTGCGTCCCACCGGTCGAGGTATTTTCCTGATCCGAAACTTCGTGGACGAGGTACATTTTTGCAAGCTAAATCCCGGAACCGAACTCACTCTGGTTGAGTATCGGAGACAGGCTCCCCCCGCCGATTGAGCCACTGAGTCAGGATGCAATCTTCTCGGTTTGGCTGGCAGTGCGACTTATCCTCTTTGCAGGAACGCTGTAGCTGATAGCATCGAGACGTGCTTGAACTCTCTACTCCGGTGAAGTTTGTGAAGCGAGTCGGCGATCGCATCGCCGAGGGACTCGCCAAGCGCGGCGTCGAGACGGTCGAAGATCTGCTCTACCATCTGCCGTTCCGCTACGAGGACCGCCTGAATCCGCGTCCCATGGCCGAACTTGTCGCCGGAA
The DNA here is from genome assembly GCA_031296325.1 of Acidobacteriaceae bacterium. Lineage (GTDB taxonomy): Bacteria > Acidobacteriota > Terriglobia > Terriglobales > Acidobacteriaceae > Edaphobacter. Next base: position 2,655 of record JARLFY010000071.1, read on the forward strand.
CGATGGCCTCGGTCATTGGCGAGGTACGCGGCGCCGCGCTGCTGAAGACTCGCTCCGGCCCCATCTTCGAGATGACTCTTGGCCAAGGTCTGGGAACGGTCAAGTGCATGTGGTTTCACGGAACCTATCTGCAAAACCGCTTCCACGCGGGGCAGATGGTCGCGGTCTACGGCAAGCTGGAGCCGTCGCGCTCGGCGATGGCCGCCGCCGCTGTTGCGGGGCAGGGAGCCAGCTCTGGCCGCTTCAAGATGATTCAGCCGCAGTTCGAGATTCTGCCGGAAGCCGGAGCCACCGGACCCGACGCCGAGTTCGCCATGCTGGAGATGGGACGCATCGTTCCGGTCTACGAGTCGCTCGGCGGAACGACTCCGTGGGGGGCGAAGCTCACCTCGAAGTGGATGCGCCGCGTCGTCTGGAGCATCTTCGAGGAGCTTGTGGAAGGCGGCGAGGCGGCGCGTATTGAGGCGCAGGAGACGCTGCCTGCCTCGATGCGGAAGCGGCTCCACCTGCCCTCGCGGTTGGAGGCGCTCAAGTCTGTCCACTTTCCCGAGGCCGGAACGCCGATGGTCGAGTTGATGAGTTCGACCACGCCCGCGCACAAGCGCCTTATCTTCGAGGAGCTGTTTTATCTCGAACTCGGCCTGGAACTGAAACGCCGTCGCATGCGCGAGCGCGTTGGTACGGCTTTTGCCACCGGCTCCAGCGTTCGCGAGGCGATCAAGCAGGTTCTACCCTTCCATCCCACCGCCGCGCAGAAGCGCGTTCTGGGCGAGATCGTCGCCGACATGCGTCGCTCGCAGCCCATGCGCCGCCTGCTGCAAGGCGACGTCGGCTCCGGCAAGACGATTGTCGCCATGCAGGCCGCCATCGTCGCCATCGAGAACGGCCATCAGGTCGCGCTGATGGCCCCCACGGAGATTCTTGCCACGCAGCACTATCTCTCCGCGCGCAAGCTGCTGGCCGAGGCCGTCTCGCCCAGCACTGGCAAGCCGTACAGGGTTGCTCTGCTGACCGGCTCGCTTGATCCCGCCACCAAGCGTCAGACGCAGGGGCGCATCATGCGCGGCGAGGCGCAGTTTGTCATCGGCACCCACGCACTACAGGAGGACAAGGCCGACTTCGCCAACCTCGGTCTGGTCATCGTCGACGAGCAGCACCGCTTCGGCGTACAGCAGCGCTTCAAGCTGATGAAGAAGCCCGGGGCGGATGGAGTCGCCAGCGATCCCGACGTGCTCGCCATGACCGCGACGCCCATCCCGCGCACTCTCGCCCTGACGCTCTACGGCGACCTCGACGTTTCGGTCATCGACGAGATGCCCCCGGGCCGCACACCCATCATCACTCGCCGCACCACCGAGGCCCGCGCCGACGAGGTCTGGGAGTTCGTTTGCAAGCAGGTTGCGCAGGGCCGTCAGGCCTACCTCGTCTACCCGGTCATCGAGGGCAGCAAGGACGACCAGCCCGAGTTGGACTTTCCCCACGACGAAGAGCCTGAGCCAACCAGCAAGTCAGCCGCAAAGACCACCGCAGCGAAGAAGAAATCCGCCAAAACGGAAAAGCTGTTCCCCGCGACGAAGACAAAGCTCCGCTCCGCCACCGAGATGTACGACGAGCTGCGCACGGGGGCGTTCAGCGGTCTGCGCCTTGGTCTGCTTCACGGACGCCTGAGCGCCGACGACAAAGAAGTTACTATGGCTCGATTCAAACGCGGCGAGATCGACGTTCTTGTCTCTACCACGGTCATCGAGGTTGGCGTTGACGTGGCCAATGCCAGCGTCATGGTCATCGACCACGCCGAACGCTTCGGTCTGGCGCAGATGCACCAGCTCCGTGGACGCGTCGGTCGCGGAGCGGCAAAGAGCTTTTGCATTCTGATGACTGGCGGCAATGTAACTCCACAGGCCGACGCTCGTCTCAACGCGCTGGTCGCCACGCAGAACGGCTTTGAGTTGGCCGAACTCGACCTGCAGCAGCGCGGCCCGGGCGAGTTCTTCGGAACACGCCAGACCGGCCTGCCCGAGTTTCGCGTGGCAAATCTTCTGCGCGACCGAGCCGCGTTGGAGTTGGCCAAGAAGGAGGCCGAACGCTTCGCCGCCAAGCCCGACCCAACAATCCCTTCAGGCGAAATCACTGCGGTCTGGGATCGCCTGAAGCAGCAGTGGCAACGCCGCTATGGCTTGGTCGAAGCCTGAAATGGCCTCGTAGAAGCATTTTTGTAATTGATATATTCCAAAAATTATTGTCATTCTGAGCGCAGCGAAGAATCCCCGCATTCTGCTCGTGGCGCGACACTCTACCCCATTGGCTAAAACGCTCTATGGTCGTAGAGTGTTGCGGTACGAAGAAAAACGCAGATCCTTCGACTCGCGCATTGCGCTCGCTCAGGATGACAACTCTCATGTTTCTATAGCATTGGTATAAATGCATTAGAAGCATGAAAATATCTGGATTAAATGGGGGATTTATTGAAAATGGTTGCCCCCCAGGGATTCGAACCCCGATTGGACGATTCAGAGTCGTCAGTCCTACCATTGAACGAGGGGGCAACAGCGCGCGGGCGCATCTTCGGCGCAAGCAGAATGCATTCTTCCGCTCACCACCTTTTAGAGTGTACTGGGCTGGCGGCGCGAGGTCAATGTCTGGAGCCTTATATGGGGTGGAAATCTCATTCCACCCCATATAAAACTATCCTCCGGTCACCTGGTTCCACATCATCACCAGCGAAAGTCCAATGACGATCGCCGCCGTAATCCAAGCAACCCAGTTGAACCAGTGCGAGTTGGTATGCTCGCCCATCAACTCATGTTTGTTGATCAGCCTGAGCATGAAGATCATAATCACCGGCAGCAGTACGCCGTTGAGTACCTGCGACATGATGATGACCTTCACCAGCGGGAAGTTAGGCCAAAGCACCACGCCTGCGCCCAGTACGATCAGCGCCGTATAGAACCAGTAGAAGAACGGAGCCTCTTTCAGGCTCTTGTCCAGCCCGCTCTCGAAGCCCATCCCCTCGCAGACCGTGTACGCGGTCGAGAGCGGCAGGATCGACGCGGAGAAGACCGAGGCGTTGAAGAGTCCCGCAGCAAAGAGGATGAAAGCGAACTCCCCGGCCAGCGGCTTCATCGCGCCCGCTGCATCCGACGCCACCTGAATATCGCGCATTCCGTGGGTGTACAGCGTCGCCGCGCAGGCCACAATAATGAACCACGCCACAATATCGGTGAAAAAGCAGCCCACAATCACATCGAGCCGGGATGCCTTGTACTGCTTAATTGTGATTCCCTTGTCCACCACCGAGGATTGCAGATAGAACTGCATCCAGGGAGCGATCGTCGTGCCGATGACTCCGATCGTCAGGTAGATATAGTTTTTGTCGCTCCAGATCGAGCGCGGCGGCATGGTGATGGTCGCCTTCAGCGCCTCATGCCAGTCAGGATGGCTCATCACGCCCGCAGCGATGTAGGCGAGGTAGATGAGGCTGGCCACCAGAAAGATCTTCTCCACGCTCTTGTAGCTGCCCTTGACTATCAGCAGCCATACGATCGCCGCGCAGATCGGCACACTCAGATATTTACTGATGTGGAAGAGCTGCAACGAGCCGGCAACGCCAGAGAACTCTGAGACCACGTTGCCGTAGTTGACGATGACCAGCAGAATCATCATCACAAAGGTCATGCGCAGGCCGAACTCCTCGCGGATCAGGTCGCTCAGTCCCTTGCCCGTGACCACGCCCATGCGCGCGGACATCTCCTGCACCACGATCAGCGCCAGCGTCACCGGCAGGATCGTCCACAGCAGAAGCAGGCCATACTGCGCCCCGGCCTGCGAGTAGGTGAAGATTCCTCCCGTATCGTTGTCCACATTGGCCGTGATGAATCCCGGCCCCAGCACCGCCAGAAACAGCAGGATGCGGATCTTCCATTGCTTCCACCAGATCTTCATCGTGCTCCCGTTCCGGCATGCGCCATTGACTGCGTTCCTGTTGCTGCGCCTCTGCGCCCGATAATCTCTCTCATTCGTTTCATAATCAGTCCTACTTGTCGATCATTGTGATAGCCATCTCGTTTGGCCCGCGCCTGTCCCGCCGTAGCGATGCGCGCCCGCGCCGCCTCATCCGGCAGGTAGCGCGCGATCTGCGCCGCCAATTCCTCGCGCCCGGTAAAGAAGACGGCTTCTTCGCTCTCGACAAACCGCTGGCAATGTCCCTCCGACCGTTCGGCCAGCAGAAAACCTCCGCAGCCAGCAATTTCGAAGCTCTTATGCACAAACTCGTCCTTGTTCGCCCAGGTCAAAAAACTTAGGTTGATCTTCGACCGCCAGATGGCCTCGCGATACTGCTGCTGATACAGCTCGCCTTCGCAGTACAGCCGAGAAAAATCCTTTGCGTTCAAAGCCCGCTCCCATGACCGCCGATTGCCCGAGATTGCAACCTTGTAACCCTGATCCGCCAGCCACGCCAGCGTTTCGGCGCGGTCGTCATACGGCGTTCCCACAAACGAGACCTCGCGATTGCGATCTGCGTCCGACCACTCCGCCGGCGGAGGAAAGTGGATCGTCGGCTCATACGCCGTCTGAATTTTGATGACATCGCGCGCCCCGCATGCCTTGTACTCGGCGATGTTTCTGTCGCGTTGCACCACATGCAGATCGTAGTAGGGAATGTCCTTTCGGTAGAGCCGCCAGCCGGGATCCTGCCGCGTACCAAACGGGTTGTCGATCATGTAGCTCACCGTGGGAACGCCCATCTCGCGCAGTTTGACCAGCGTCTTTGGCTGCATTTGCAGCAGCTTGTCGGTCCATACCAGATCGGGCCGTTCGCGCTCGACCAAGCGCAGCAGGTGGCGATTCAGCCGATCCACCGACGGCCCCGCCGCCAGACGAAACGAAATCTTGCGCAGCAGTGCGTTGCCCGACTCATACTCATAGGAGTTCAGCGGTACAACCCGGTGTCCCAGCCGTTCCAAGGCCCACATCCGGTACAGCGAGGAGTCGTTGGGCGAGAGCCCAGCCGCGTAGACGATCTTCAACGAAGGCGCATCGCAGTGTGCGGCCTTCGTTGGCCGCGTCCCCGCAGCCGACGACGCAACGCCCGTCCCCGCTTCCAACGAATTCGTTTGCACCTTGAAGGTCTCTTCGCCGATCATTATTAACTCTTCATTCGCAACTGGGCGATCACCTGTTCGGCGTAGATCACACCGACCAGCTTCTTTTCTTCGTCGACCACCGGCAACGCCCGCAGATTGTATTTATCGAAGAGTTCGGCAACCTTCTTCCCGCTGGAATGAATATCGCAGGAGACGATGTGGTCGTCTGCCAGTTCAGCCAGCGCGGTTCCTCCCGGGGCCAGCAGAACCTTCAGCAGCGGCACCACGCCGTGCAGAACCTCGTCGCTGTCGATCAGGAAGACGTGGGTCAGGATCTCGAAGTCGTCGCCAAACTCGCGCAGAGCCGTCACGGCATCGACCACATACGCTTTCTCCGGCAGCGAGATGTAGTCGGTCGTCATCTGTCCCGCAGCCGAGTCGCCGGAGAACTCCAGTAGTTCTTCGACCTCCTGCCGCTCCTCTGGCGCCATCTCCTCCAGAATTGCCTCGGATCGCTCCTCGGGAAGCTCTGCCAAGAAGTCTGCCGCTGCTGCCGGATCCATCTCCTCGACGATGCCCGCCACCTGCTCGGTATCGAGCGAGTCGGTCAGCGACTTCTGCATTCTCGGCTCGACCTCTTCCAACGCCTCGGCCGCCACGCCCTCGTCCAGCGAGGTGAACAGCGCCTGCCGCTCGGCTGGAGCCAGATCTTCCAAAATGTCCGCCAAGTCCGACGGATGCATCTTGGACAGCTTTTCCTGCTCGATCTTCAGCCGCACTCGTCGCGATGGGTCGCGATCGATCAAGTCCACAAAGTCCCAGGGAATCGCGCTCGAACCAAACTTTCCAGAGAGACGCGCAACCGTCTCCACCGAGAGTCCCTTCAGCAGGCGGCGAATCGCACCCCGCGTTCCTACCTCCACCTCGGAGATGCGCAGCTTCAGCCCATGCCCCTGCGGTGTCCCTTCGGCCCCGCCTGAGAACAACTCCACTGCCGCAGACTCGGTGGTCGTCACCGGCTCCCAGATCAGATCCACATCGTTGACCCGCACCACCTTGTGCCCGTGTACGTCGATGATCTGCTGATCCAGCAGGTCGCGCTCCAGCAGCAGGTAGGACTCCTCCTCCGGCATCAGCGTCGGCGCGGCGCTCTCGCGCAGCCGCAGCCTGCCCGCAGGCGTCAGTTCCAGATCGTTCACCGCAGCCAGCGACATGCGATCCCCGCGCGCTGCTCCAGTCAGCCGTAGCACCAATCCCTGCACATGATTCGCGTCTACCGGCGGCGAGACGGCAAACTCGCGCACCTGTCCTACCTTGCGCCCGCTCGCATCCTCCACCACCGCGCCCATCAGCGCGGAGACGCTCGTCCTTTGATTATTCTGTATTGTCATGTGCGCCGCTCGTCTATGAAATTGCAAAAACAAGGGATTGCAAAAAATCAGACGCAGAAAGGTCGATCGCAAAAAATCCCCTACCCGCATCCTACCCCACTTGGCGGTGCAACCGCCCACGCTGTAACGGATTTACACCAATCCGTAATAATTCCACTAACCTCCCTCCGTATGCTGTTTCTTGAGTGAGGGTTCTATCTCCGGCCTGCATCAATTCTTAAGCTACAGCAATTCCAGATGGGGACCGCTCAGTTTATAAGTCGGGAGCATCCGCATCGAAAAGAGAACGAAAATAGAGGAAACCACGGATAAACACGGATCTTCACGGATAAAACAAGTCCGTTCTGTCGTGAAATCGGTGTTCATCCGCGTCAATCCGTGGCCGGGTTTAGTCTCACTTAGAACTGCTGCAAAAGCGATCTGACGCGCGAGCCGGAGCAGGGACTTGTGATAACGTATGGAGACGGAAGGTTGGCAGAGTGGTTTAATGCACCGGTCTTGTTCAATCGAGCGCTGCCGTGGAAACGCAGCAGATGTAAGGAGTCAAATTCGGTGAAGCCCCTGGGGAGACCCGAGGTAACGCCGAGCGAAGCCTGACCAAGGTCAGGAACGTGTAGAGACTTGACGGCTCCCGCCTAAGGCTTCTTGCAAGCTAGGGTGAAGGCAAAGTCCAGACAACAAACGAGTTCGGGCGTGGTTGAGAATGAGTCCCGGGCTTGGTAGCGAAAGCTATAGCGGTATGGAAAACCGACGGGGTTGTGAGACTCCCCAGGGTTCGAATCCCTGACCTTCCGCCATTGACTAGTTTTAAGACATCCAAAGGCATCCTGAAAGTGAACATAAACCTTAGCAAACGCTGGGGTTTTGTTCTTTTACTGTCCAACGGCGTGCTATGGGAGCCAAGTTCTGCTGGGGGTACTTCGGGGGGGGATGTTGTCGTTATGGTGCGAACGGTTGAGGCGCGTGGAGCGCGGGATGTTGCCAAGCGCGCGCTGGAGACAACTGGGCAAATCTTTCGCTACGCCATCGCCCATGGATATGCGAACCGAAATGCCGGTCATCTTGGCCGTCTGGGTGGCAGACAAATCAAGAGCAAAACAACGCAAAAGATGGCGAAATCTGGCCTCGGAAATCTTCGCAAAACGAAAATAACGGTTAACCTGCTGCATGGCAATATGTTAACGCCACTCAAACCGCTCTTTTCTTCCTAAGCTCCATGATTTATTGAATTAGTTCGGGAGTTTGCAATGATGGAAAGCGTTATGGATGCCTCTTCGCCACGCTGCTACGATTCCAGCAATCACATCGCTGCGGCGGCACGAATTGCCTATGATGCCTCGGGGGATATGACCAAGGATGGCAAGCATAGCTATCAGTTCGATGCGGAGAGAAGAATCAGCCAGGTCGATGGCGGGGCGGCGGAATATTTATACTCGGCGGAGGGCGACCGGATCGAGAAGCGGGTCGGGGGCGAGGCCACGGAGACGATCTGGGTGGGCAATGATCCTATGGCGGAGCTGAAGCCCGATGGCACGTGGGTGGATTATCTATATCTCGACGGAAGGCGGGTGGCGGCGATCGGTAAG
>JARLFY010000072.1 GCA_031296325.1 Acidobacteriaceae bacterium
GCGATGAAGGTTCTGGTGATTGGTGGCGGCGGGCGCGAGGATGCGATCGTATGGGCGTTGGCGAAGTCGAAGCGGGTGACGGAGATCGTTTGCGCTCCGGGAAATGCGGGCATTGCGCAGAGGCGCGTCGAGGGCAGCAAGCAGCCGGTGCGCTGCGTCGCGGCGAAGGCCAGCGATCTTGCCTCAATGCTGCGGGTCGTCGAGGCCGAGCGGCCAGAGTTGACCGTCGTTGGGCCGGAGGTTCCGCTCTCGCTTGGGTTGGTCGATGAGATTCAGCGGCTTGGACTGCGCGTCTTCGGGCCGACGCTGGCTGCGGCGCAACTGGAGACCAGCAAGGCCTTCGCCAAGGAGTTCATGCAGCGCCACGGGATTCCGACGGCGGCCTACGCGCTCTGTCGCTCGCTGGACGATGTACGCCGCGAGCTACCGCGCTTTGCCGCCTCGGTCGTGGTCAAGGCCGATGGGCTGGCTGCGGGCAAGGGCGTCATCATCTGCCAGAGCCACGCCGAGGCCGAGTTGGCGGCGGAGGAGATCTTCTCTGGCTCGCTGCTGGGCACGGCTGAGACGGAGCTGGTTCTCGAGGAGTTTCTCGACGGGCCGGAACTATCGTTCTTCGCGCTCTGCGACGGAAAACACTCGGTTACGCTGGCCGCAGCGCAGGATCACAAACGCATCGGCGAGGGTGACACAGGCCCGAACACTGGCGGCATGGGAGCCTACACTGCAGACGGCCTGATGAGCGCTGAGTTGGAGCAGTGGTTGCTGGCCAACGTCGCCCAGCCGGTCGTCGACCAGATGGCCAGCGAGGGAGCGCCGTTTCAGGGAATTCTCTTCTGCGGCATGTTGATGGCGCGGCAGGCCGATGGCTCGTCCAAGCCGATGGTTCTGGAGTTTAACACCCGCTTCGGCGATCCTGAGACGGAGGCGATTCTGGTGCGGCTGGAGACGGACATTGTCGATCTGTTCGACGCGGCGATTGACGGCACCGCCGACCAACTCGCGATCAAGATGCGTCCCGGCGCCAGCGTCTGCGTGATTGCGGCCAGTGGAGGCTATCCCGGCAAGGTCGTCAACGGCAAGGTCATTGCCGGGCTGGACAAGCAGCACGCGGACACGGTCGTCTTCCACGCGGGAACCGCCGCGAAGGATGGCGCGATTGTTACTGCGGGAGGACGCGTTCTTGGCGTCACCAGCGTCTCCAGCGGATCGACGACCACCACGCCGTTGCAGGACGCTCTGGCCAAGGCCTACTCCGCGCTGGAAGGAATCTCCTTCGAGGGGATGCAGTTCCGCCGCGACATTGGCTGGAGGGCTTTGCGCAACGGGCTGTAGTCTTCGGCGTTGCACCGCGCATGAATCGCTGCTCATTCTGGGGCATCTTAAAATCGTGCGAGGTGAAATGCGATGGTAACGATACGACCGGCCTCCGAACGCGGCCACGCCAATCATGGGTGGCTTGACTCGAACTTCAGCTTCTCGTTTGCCGAGTACTACGATCCCGATAAGATGGGATTTCGCGCCCTGCGCGTGATTAATGAGGATCGCGTCGCACCTGCAACGGGCTTCGGCAAGCATCCCCATCGCGACATGGAGATTCTGACCTACGTCCTTGAGGGAGCGGTGAAGCACGAGGATTCGACCGGATCGAGCGAGACGCTGGTTCCCGGAGAGTTGCAGCACATGTCTGCCGGAACCGGCGTGCGCCACAGCGAGATGAATCCCTCGAACGACAAGGCGCTGCATCTGCTTCAGATCTGGCTGATTCCGAACCAACTCGGCATCGCTCCGAAGTACGAGCAGAAGCGCTTCCATGTGCAGGAGGAGCCGAACAAGCTACATCTTCTGGCCTCGACCGACGGACGCGCTGGCTCATTCAAGATCTACTCCGACGCGGAACTGCTGGCGGCGCGACTCGATGCGGGCCGCTCCGTGAGCCACACGTTCAAGCTGGGCTACGGCTGGCTACAGGTCGCTCGCGGCGATGTGGAGGTCGCCGGAAAGACGCTACAGGAGGGCGATGGACTCCAGATCGAAGAGGCATCTTCCCTCAGGATCTCCAGCGAGGCGGGTGCGGAGTTTTTGCTCTTCGACTTGGCGTAGAACATTAGAGTAGTCTCACTATCGCTATAGAGTTACATGGTTTGTCGTTCCGCAGAGAAGCGAAGGAATCTGCTTTTCTTGTTTCACAAACGTCTACATCATGACTGAAAACGCTTTAGCCAAGGGGGATATACCGTCTCGTTGCGAACTGAATGCGGGGATTCTTCGCGCCGCTCAGAATGACAAACAAATCTGGAGTAGACCCTTGATAAATATGCCTAAAGGCTCTGATTGTGCGCATTCTCCAGAGCAAAAAAAAGCGGCCCCCTGACTGGTCTGTCAGGAGGCCGCTTTCTCGTCTCGGAGCGATTTCTCAGACTTCCAGAATGACGGGCATGATCAGCGGTCTGCGGCTCATGTTCTTCTGGATGTAGCGTTTCAGGTCGCCGCGGATCTTCTCCTTGATGACTCCATAGTCGGCCTTCTCTTCGTCGCTGGAGTTTTCCAGAGTTCGCTGCACGACGTTTCTGGACTCGGCGATCATGATTGGATCCTCGAGCGTGACGCCGCGCATGACGATCTCCGGAATGTTCTCAACCTGTCCGGTGCGCTTGTTGATGGTGATGATCGGCAGGACGATTCCGCCTTCGCCGATGTGCTGGCGTTCGCGCAGAATCAGGTCGTCGACTACGTCGATCGAGCCGCCGGAGTCGATGCACACTCGGCCTACAGTGACCTTGCCGTTCTTCTGGGCGGAGTGTTTGTCGAGTTCGAGGATCTCGCCGTCTTCGAGCAGAATCACCTTTTCGACCAGGCCGGTTCCGGCTGCAAGCTCCGCGTGACGCTTCAGGTGGCGATAGTCGCCGTGGATGGGAACAAAGAACTTGGGCCGCATGAGGTTAATCATCAGGCGCATCTCTTCCTGCGATCCGTGGCCGCTGACGTGAATCAGCCCTGCCGTTCCGTCGTCGTGGATGACCTTGGCGTCGCGCCGTTCCAAGTGGTCGATCATGCGATAGATCGACTTCTCGTTGCCGGGGATAACGCGCGAGCTGAGCAGCACCGTGTCGCCAGCGTCGATGTGGGCGAACTTATGGTTGTTGACCGCAGCGCGCGAGAGCGCCGACATCGGCTCGCCCTGCGTCCCAGAGATCATCACCATCAGCTTGTGAGCTGGCATGTCGCGCATCTGGTTGGGATTGATGAGTAGCCCCGGAGGCAGATCCAGATAGCCCAGATCCTGCGCAATCTCGGTGGAGTTATCCAGCGAGCGGCCGATGACCGCGACCTTGCGACCATGAAGCTCGGCCAACTCCATCGCAATGCGAATGCGGTGGATCGACGAGGAGAAGCAGCTGAAGAAGAGCTTTTTCTTGGTCTGGGCGAAGATCTCTTCCAGACGCGGACGAACCGCTCGCTCGCCCGGCGTGTAGCCGGAACGATCGACGTTGGTCGAGTCCTGCATCAGGCAGAGTACGCCGTGCTTGCCCAGTTCGGCGAAGGCATGCAGGTCGAAGGGCTTGCCGTCGGGAGAAGACAGGTCGATCTTGAAGTCTCCGGTGTGGACGACGACGCCCGCCGGCGTGTGGATGGCGTAGGCAACGCAGTCGGCCAGCGAGTGGGTCACGCGGATCGGCTGAATTGTGAACGGCCCGATCTTGAACCTCTGTCCAGGCAGAACCTCGATCAGCTCGGCATTGTCCAGCAGGTGATGCTCGTCGAGCTTGCCCTCGACGTAGGCCAGCGTGAATTCCGTGCCGTATACGGGAACGTTGATCTCGGAGAGGATCCAGGGCAGTCCGCCGATGTGATCCTCGTGACCATGGGTCAGGATGATCGCGCGAACCTTGTCGCGATTCTCGGTCAGATAGCTGATGTCGGGCACGACGATGTCGACGCCCAACAGCTCTTCTTCAGGAAACATGAGACCGGCATCGATGACAATAATGTCATCCTGCCAGCGGAGGACCGTGCAGTTCATGCCGAACTCGCCAAGGCCCCCAAGGGGGATTATTCGTAATTTATCGTGAGCCATCAATCCCGATTCTACAGCACCGGCGCAAAATGAAGGCTTCGCCTACGCAATCGCTCAGGTCTTAGCCCCCGTGCCTACGGGGTTACTCTTGCGCAGAGCTTTGCTAAGAGCGAGGTCTTTACAGCAACGATGAAATTAATCCCCTAGTTGAGGCGGACGATGTAGGGCTGGGCGTCGGGGACGTGGATGCTGTCGGCAATCTGGTTGGCGGTGGCCTTGTCGGACTTGACCGGATTGATGCGCACCCAATGGCCTGTCGGTCCGGCGAACTCGACGACCTTGGCCGTGGCGTAGCGCCGCGTCAGGTCGTTCTTGAGCTGGATGGCGTCGTTCGGATCGATGAAGGCTCCGATCTGCACGCACCACTTTCCGGCGGGATCGACTCCGGGATGCACGGGCGGAGCGTAGGCCTCCACGCGCACCTTGGATACTCCCGCTCGATAGAGGTCGATAAACCGTGCCGCGGCCAGAGACAGGTCGAGAATGCGGTTATCCACGAACGGGCCGCGATCGGTGATGCGCACATAGACCGACTGATCGTTGGCCAGATTCGTGACTCGCACGATCGATCCCATGGGCAGGGTGCGGTGCGCTGCGGTCATGGCGTTCTGGTCGTAGATGGAGCCGTCGGCTCCCGGATGATTGGCGTAGGGCGGGCCGTACCAGCTTGCCAGTCCCGTCTCGCTTGAGACCGGCTTGCCGTGCGGAGTCGGCTGCACGGCGGTCGTCCCCGCAGATTTACCTGAGGTCTCTGCGCTCTCGCTCTTCGCCGCGGGATGGGATGGGTGTGCGCTTGTGGTTGGCGGTGGCAACGGCGGCGGAGGCTGATAGGCCGCCTGCGTGTTTTTGTGGCGGCATCCGGCAAGAACCAGCACCAGAGCCGATAGCAGGATCCAGTCAAGCGCGCGTCTTCGCACGACTGCGGGGCTGAAGCGGCGAGGATGAGCGATGCGGTTCAAGGTTGTGGCTTGTCCTTGTCTGGCGCAGGATTTGGCTCTTCGGTTGAGGGCGGCGTCGGCTGTTGGTGCGGCGCGGTGCGACGATCGTCCATGCGCTGGGCCAGCTTCATCAACTCGTTGGCGGCGGTGCGCAGGGCCTGCGATCCGCTGAGGCGAACCTCTGGCACAACCTCGTTGTTGATGTAGGTCACCACGCGGCGCAGATCCTCTTCGACGCGCACGGCGGCCTCGCGCAACTGTTGCTCCCAACGCGTTGGTTCCTCGTTCGCCATAGGGATACACCTCTCCACCCTTTAGTATGGATAGATGTAAAACTGCGGGTCAATGGCGAAGTCGTGCAATCGTGCGCATGGTGCCTGATTGGTTACACCATGCAATCTGTGTCGCGCGGGCAACTGAGGATGTGTTGCGAGAGGATCTCTTGTCTCGGGATCTCGTCTCCTCTGTTGTGTGGCGGCGCATCTGGAGTTCGTGCGGACGTATAGGCAGCAGCAACGAGAGGAAGTTTAATGAGCGAGAGATTTAATCACACAGCCCGATGGACTACCGTCCGACGTACTATTTTCGCAGGAGCATTGCTTGCAGCCTTTGCGTTTCCTGTTGGGGCGGCGATGGCGCAGGATGCCGCCTCCGGGCAAGAGACTCAGGCTATGTTGACCCTGCCCAACGCTCCGGGCTTCCACGCAGACAGCTCGAGCGGCAACGCGACGTTGGCTGCGACGACGGATTTCAGCGCCAAGGGCGTGAACTCGGTGGGCAAGAGCGCGGCGATTCCGCAGGCCTCGGCGAAGCAGATGAAAATCGAGCCGGGACAGGCTGCTCCCACGCTGACTGCTGGCGACAAGGCTTTGCTTGGGGTCAAGGACGCTCTCTCGCCGATGTCGGCTCTGGGCTGGCTTGTTTCGGCTGGTTGGGAACAGCTTAATGATGGCTCTCCAAACTACGGCACGGATCGCGGAGCCTTCGGAGAGAGGCTGGGAATAGCCGCCGTTCGAGGAGCCTCTGAGGACATTCTGAGCAACAGCGTGATGGCGAATCTTCTCCATGAAGATCCGCGCTACTACCGCATGGGGCCGGATAACAACATCTTCCGCCGTGGTTTTTATGCTGTCACTCGTCCGATTATTACGCGGACCGACAGTGGTCGCCACACCTTGAACTTTGCGCAGATGTCGGGCAATCTCGGTGGCATCGCTCTGACCAATCTCTACTATCCACAGGCCAACCGTGGCGCAAAACAGACGATGGAGAGCTTCGGAACCTCGTTCGCCGGATCGGCGGCTGGCGATCTGGTCAGCGAGTTCTTCGCCGACGCCATGCACATCGCACACTTGGGCCACTACTAGAAACAGAAACGATGTCGTGCTGCTCCACCTCAAACTGGTTCGCGCCGGTTCCATTCGCCGCGCTCAATCCCCGTTCAATGCAGAATCTTGCCGTTCGCTATTCAGTGCTTCTCATCCTGCGTCTGCCTGCGTACTGTGAAGGATGGAATACGTGCTATTTAGCGACGGCAGTTTTATGTAATGGCATTTGCTTTGAGGCAAATGCCGAGTCGAGTAGCAAGCACCACAGGATGTGTGAGCTTAGGCCCCGTCCCACAGAATTTCTTCAGGAGAGAGATCATTATGGCAACGCCCGCAAAGAAGCCCGCAAAGTTGATGGAACGCGCAATAGTCCAGGTCGCCAAAGGTGGATGGGCGGTCTACAGTGGCCTCAACTCGATCTTCGGCGATTCGCCCAGCTTCACTCCCAAGTGGAGCGAAAAGCCCCTGCAGAAGAGCTACGAGAAGGAGAAGCCGCCGCTAGGCTGGCCACGCACCACCGACTCTCTTTGTCCCAAGTGTCTGCCGGAGATTCGCCAGCAGATCGTTGACGGCAAGCTGCCGCACGAGATTCTGTTGAACGAGAAGGTCGGCGAGCTGAAGGCGCAGATCATCGAGCGCGACGGTCAGATCCTGATGGTCAAGGACTGCCCCATTCACGGCCACTTTGAGGACGTCATGTCCATCGACCCGGCCTTCATGCGCCATCTGGAAGAGGTCTTTCCGGGCCGCGACATTCGTGCGCACAACGACGAGAAGCTGCACAATCACGGAACCTCCACGCTGACCCACGGACGCGGTGCGGTTCTCACCATCGATCTGACCAACCGCTGCAACATGATGTGCGATCCCTGCTTCATGGACGCCAATCAGGTTGGCTTCGTGCATGAACTCTCGTGGGAAGACATCACCACCATGCTGGACAATGCCGTTACCATCAAGCCCAAGCGGCAGATGAGCGTGCAGTTCTCTGGCGGCGAGCCGACGCTCAGCCCCTACTTCCTCGACGCCATTGCTTACTCGCGCAAGGTTGGATACACCAGTGTGCAGGCGGCCAGCAACGGCATCGAGTTCGCCAAGTCGAAGGAGTTCTGCAAGGCCGCGTATGAGGCGGGTCTGCGCTACGTTTATCTCCAGTTCGACGGCATCGGCAACGCGGCCAACTCGCACCGCAAGGTGGGCAATGCGTTTGACGTGAAGTTGCAGGCGATTCACAACTTGCACGAGGCGGGCGTGGACATCGTCCCGGTCACCACCATCGTCAACGGCATCAACAACGAGCAGGTGGGTCGCATCATCCAGTTCGCTCTGGACAATCCCAAGAAGATTCACTTCCTCAGCTTCCAGCCGGTCAGCTTCACGGGCCGCGACGAGGCGATCAGCGACGAGCGTCGTCATGCGCAGCGTTACACTCTCTCGCACATGGCGCACGATGTGAAGAAGCAGACCGGCCTGGGCGAACCCACGCGCGACTGGTTCCCCATCTCGTTCATGTCCACCTTCTCCGACTGGGCCGATCTGGTTCACGGACCAGACCGCGAGTGGGGCCAGCTTACCTGCGGATGCCACCCGAACTGTGGCATCGCCATGGCGATCATGGTGGACAAGGAGACCAAGGAAGCCGCGCCGGTCACCGCATTCATTCAGGCCGAGCAGCTTGCCAAGGACATCGCCCGCGTCAACGACTCCGCCCGTGGCAAGTACCTCACCATGCTGGGCGCCGCGCTGGCTCTGCTGCGCAACTACACGCCGCAGAATGCGCCGACCCACTTCAAGATCAAGGATCTGCTCACCAAGTTCGATAAGAGCTTTGGAGCCAGCGGACGCGACTACGGCAAGGTTACCGCCGACCGCACTCTGGAAGATGTGGAGAAGCGTCGCAACGATCGTTGGAACTTCCTGTTCATCGCGGGAATGTGGTTCCAGGATCTGTTCAACTACGACTTCCGCCGCACCGAGCAGTGCATCATTCCGTACGCCACGCAGGAGGGCGAGATCAGCTTCTGCGCCTACAACACCGGCGTTGGCTGGCGCAACATCATCGAGAAGATGCACATGACCTCGACCCTGACCAAGTGGTACGAGGAGCATGGTCGTCACGAGATCTTTGCCGGCGGCAAGAAGGTGGGCATCGATCATCAGGACAAGTACGACCTGACGCTCAATGAGGCGCACGTCAACGCGGCGGCCAACGATACCTTCGACAAGAACGGCATCGCCAAGAACGCGCGCGAGGAGAAGATCCGCGCCCGCGACGCCAAGATGAAGCAGGACGCCGAGAACGCAGTGATGGCCAAGCTCTACCGCAAGGAAATCCTCGGCGAACAGGAGCAGCCCGGCTTCATCTCCCTCAACGAGATCAAGCCCGCCGCCCCAGTCGCCAACGTAGAAGAGTCCGTAACCCGCGATTAGTTTTACGATTGATCGGAAGGGTACGGCTTCAGCCGTTCCGCAACAATCTCCATCGTCAAGTACAAAGGCCGTCAGCAATGGCGGCCTTTGTTTTGCTTGCGGCATATATCTATCTGTCAAGATCGAATCTGCATATTGACTCCTTCAACTTCGGCTCCATTATATTGTCAGGACATACTGCCTTCAGAACTTCACCAGCTCTACGTCGAGATGCTCGAAGTGTTTGCGGTTGAGGGTGGCGACGTGCAGGCGTGAATCTTTGCCGTCGTCGCGATATGGGATCGTCATATTTTTTCGTCAGGAGTCGGCGTTTAGTTTGGATTGTAGCTGCGTGAGCGCGGAGCGGAGGGCTGAGACTTCGGTCTCCAGAGCGTCCAGTCGAGCGGATGTCTCTGCGCAGCCGCCGGTTTGAGGCTGCTCGGCTGCGGAAGGATTGCGCGTGTACAGCCTCTCTGTGCTGGTGTCGCGCGCGGCGAGGTCGATCGGGCCGCCGAGCAGGTGGGCGTAACGCGACTCGCGCGAGCCGGGCTGGCGCGGAAGCATCACGGCCAGTGGCCGCGTGGCGAGCGATCCATCGACCTCATCGCTCGCGGAGAGATCGTTGTTCGCTGTAGTCTCTGGCAGTGCGGTCATGCGCGCCAGCGTGCTCTCGACGGCGTCGAGTCCGTCGAAGCTGTAGAGGCGGTCGGCGCGCGAACGAAGCTCGCCGGGAGTCTGCGGACCGCGCAGAAAGAGCAGGCAGAGCAGAGCCGTCTCGTCGCGGCGCAGGTTGAGCACGGTGCGGATGCGGTGTTCGTACTTGTCCACGCGGCTGGATCGCTCGACCGCGGTCAGCCCCATGTCGTCGAGCGCGTGCAGCGCCTGACGCACCTCCTCCTCGCTCAGGTTGAGGACGGGATCGCGGCTCGACCGCTGGTTGCAGGCGTTGACCAGCGAGTTCAGGCTGAGCGGGTAGTTCTCCGGCGTGGCAATCTCTTTCTCAATCAATGCGCCGAGGACGCGAATCTGGATCGGGTCAAGTGTCATGCATACAGGTTGCCACAATCTGGCTCATTTCGGCTCGGTCGTGCGGCGAGTTTAGGGTATCGTGGATGAATGGGGGAATAATTGCTGATGCGGCGACAGCTACCACCTTGGGCGATGGGACTAGCGGCTGCTCCGCTGGGCTTCTACTACGGCTTTGTCTCGACGGCGTTGCCGATTCTGCTGGCGGCGCGCGGCGTCTCGGTGGAGAAGATCGCCGAGGTCTCGGCGGTGGGATTTTCGCCGACCTTCTGGGCCTTCCTGCTCTGCCCGATTCTGGACGTACACTTCAACAAGCGGACGTACGCGTTGTTCTTCGCGGGGGTGGCTGCGATCTGTCTGGGGTTGTCGACGTTGCTGACGGGGAATCTTCCGGCGCTGATCGTGGTGGTTACACTGGGCTGCGCGGCGACCGTGCTCTTCGGCAACGCGCATGGCGGATGGATGCCGCATGTGATTGAGGACAAGCACTACGCGCAGGTGGGCGGTACGAGCAATATCGCGAATCTGGGTGCGGCGGGAGCCTTTGCGTGGCTTACGGTTCACCTGATGCGTACGCTGCCTGCGACGACGGCTGCGGCTCTTCTGGCTCTGTTGATGATGACCCCAACCGCTCTGCTCTTCTTCATTCCTCTGCCGAAGCATTCGCTCCGCAGCGCGAGCGAGACCTTCTCCACGTTCTTTGGCGACCTGTACCGCGTGTGCAGGCGGCGGGAGTGTCTGCTGGGGCTGCTGTGCTTTCTCTCTCCGACGGCCTGCTTTGCATTGACCAACGTATTTCCCGCGCTGGGCACGGACTTTCACGCTTCGGAGAACTGGGTGACGGCGATCAATGGGCCGTATGTTGCGGTGGTCTGCTCGCTGGGCTGTCTGCTGGGGATCTGGATTTGCAGCCGGTTTGCGCGGCGCACGGTGTACATTGTGACGGGGTTTGGCGGAGCGATTGCCGCGCTGGGCCTGATCCGGTCTCCGCACACGCTGCTCTTCTTTGCGCTGGGCGTACTGGTCTACAACTTCTTTACCGGAATCAACTACACGGCGTTTACGGCGCTCTGCTACGAGATTGTGGGGCCGGGAAATGCTCTGGCCTCGACCCAGATGGCTCTGCTGGCTGCGTCGGCGAATCTGCCCATCAGCTATATGACGGCGATCGACGGGCGAGTCCACGACCACCACGGACTGGGCGCGATGCTGGCCGTCGATGCCCTCTCCAGCATCGCGGTGGGAGCGACATTGTTGCTGATTTTTCACAAGATCAGGAGCGGCACGAGAGCGGCAGAGGAGCTTGTGGCGGGATAGACTGTTGCTGCGGGTTGCACTTGCAATCGCACTCTTAGAGACTTTTCGGCAATGGTGTAGATCGTCGTGGAGCAAGCAACAGCAGATTCCTTCGCTTTGCTACGGAATGACAAACAAATTGGTCTATAGCCATTACTGAAAATTTCTAAAGTCCCTCCCTTTCAAAACAAGGACTCGCGCAAATATTTTCTCAATTGAGATACAGAAGTACGGAGGGTACGGATGCTGATTCGGACTGAGTTCGACATACAGTTTTATCTTGAGCACCCTTCGGCGATGGTGACGATGCTGCATCTGCATCCTTCGCTGGAACGGTTTGTGCGCAAGGGCAATGTGCTGGTGGTCGAGCGGCTGGGCGCGGGCGTCGCCCCCGGTTACGGAGAGCTGATTGGAACGACGGAATATCGCGACAGCTTCGGCAATCGCTGCTCGCGCTTTGTTGCGCCGGAGGGTTTGCTGCGACTGAGCGGAACCAGCACGATCGACATCGACGGAATGCCGGAGCAGGTGAACGTCGCGGCGGAACAGGCTCCTGTCTCCGAACTGCCCAGCGAGGTGCTGCAATTTCTGCTGCCTAGCCGATATTGTCAGGTCGACCGCTTTGTTCCCGTGGCGCAGGACCTCTTCGGCTGGATGAAGCCGGGCTGGGAGCGGGCGGCGGCGATCCGCGACTGGGTACACGAGAAGGTTCGCTTCGATTATCAGACGGCACGGCCCACCAAGACGGCGATGGACGTCTTCACCGAACGGGTTGGCGTCTGCCGCGACTTTCAGCACCTGGCGGTGACGCTCTCGCGCTGCCAGAATATTCCGGCGCGCTATGTGACTGGATACCTCGGCGACATTCGCTGGTACGGTACCGGGGTGGGAGACTTCAGCGCGTGGTACGAGGTCTGGCTCGACGGACGCTGGCACACCATGGACGCGCGCCACAACGAGGCTCGACCGGGCCGCGTCTTGATGGCAACCGGGCGCGATGCCGCCGATGTTGCCATGACCACGACCTTCGGCAATGCCGATCTGCGCTACTTCTATGTGCAAAGTACGGAGGTGCTGGAGGACGGGACGCCGGTTCCTGCGCTGACATCGGTTGTGGGTTAATGCAGAAGAATTGCGGCTTGCACCAAGAGCAGCGAAGAGACGAGAGCGGCTTATAGCATTTTTCCAAATTGCTATAGACCAAATTGCTATAGACCAATTTGCTCTGTAATCCATAGCCTCTTTGTTTGTCATTCCGTAGCGAAGCGAAGGAATCTGCTTTTCGCTCGCGCTCTGGAACTCTATTCCACGGGTGAAGATGCTTTATTCCCCGCAATATCGATCCCGTAAAAATCTCCGCACAGGTTATAGCGTCGGGGAATTAGAATAAATAGAGCTGGCGTTCTGGCTTACGCGTCCTGATCTCTATTGGTTCACGTCTGAGGACTCTGCCTGCGATCTCTCCAGGATAGATTGCGTATATGTCGATGGATTCAACCTGCACTCATGCCACGCCGGAAGACAAGCCGGGGGCAGAGGTGTGCGCGCTGCCGTCCAGCAAGCGAACTCGCGTAGCGGTAAGGTGCGTTGAAGCGGTATTGCTGGCGATTGCGGCAATCTTCTTTGCGCTGCACTATGTGCATCTGCGCGCCGACTTCCCGAACCATTCGCCGTGGATGGACTGGTCGAAGTACACCGACGAGGGTTGGTACGGCGACGCTGCGATTCGCCACTATCTGCTGGGGCATTGGAATGTTCCGGGCGACTTCAACCCGGCGGCGGCGCTTCCGGTGTGGCCCGCCATTGAGGCGGTACTCTTCCGCGTGACCGGAGTGAGTCTGGTGGCGGCGCGTGCGCTGACCGTCTCGGTCTTCGGGTTGATTTTGGTTTGTTGTTATACGTTGATTCGACGCTGGTCGACGATTGCCAGCGTGGGCGTGGACGCTCGACAGAGCCGCCCGCTGGCTCCTGCGATTGCGGTAGCTCTGCTTGCGATCAGCCCCTTCTGCTTTGTGCTGATGCGGTTGGCGATTTTGGAGCCGCTGCTGATCCTGCTGATGTTGGCATCGCTGCTGGCGGCGACGTATGCGGGGAGTGCGGCTCGGGAGAGTTCTCCCTGGGTGGGACGAGCGGTGGCGCTGGGCCTGTTGCTGCCGTTGATGGTGTTGACCAAGACGACCGCCGTCTTTCTGTTTCCTGCAATCTTCTGGCTGTTATGGGCGTCCTGCGGCTATCGGGTGGGGAACTTTCTTCGCGTGGCCTCGCTCTCGGGCGGAGTGGCTGCGGCGAGCTGGGGAAGCTACTTCCTGCTCGTTGTGCGGCCGCACTATCTGGTGGACTATCGCTATTTGTTTAGCGCGAATACCTATACCGGAGTGAAGTGGAACACGCTTTGGTCGGTGCTGGGCGATACCGTCCTCGACGGCTTTTGGATTGGCAAGACGTTGTTTATGCTAGCCATACTGGCGGTGCTTGGTTCGCTGCTGGGACTCTGCTATCGAAGGGAACGCACCAACCCTCTGTCTATCGCTCTGCTTCTTTGGAGCTTTGGATACGCGTCCTTTCTGGCGTACCACGACAACCTGCAGCCACGATACTATCTGGTGCTGGCGGTGCCGTTGACGATGCTGGTCGCGATGGCCTTTGACGCGTTGCTGGTCTTTGAAGCGCAAACCAGATTGAGGCTTACGTCCGATAAAGCCAAGGCCTCAACCACTGCATTCGACCTTATTTTGCTGCGTACGACGACGATCGGCTTGGCGAGCGCTGGGCTGTTGTTTGTCGCAGTGCATGGCGCGTGGATGACGGCGGGGTACCTGCTCCATCCAGAGTACACATGGGTCAACGCAGCCGCGCAGATTCGCGCGGCGGTGGATCGCGAAGTTGCGGCGCATCCGGAACACTCGCGCCTGATCCTGTCGATCAGCGGGTCGGACCTGACGCTGATGACCGGACTGCCCTCCATCTGCGACGACTTCGGTACGATGGAACTGTCTGATCGCGTGACGGCGTACAAGCCGGGGTGGTTCGCCACATGGAACGATGTGGAGGACGACAAGATGGACGCTCTCTCGCCGGCGTATCGGCTGGATCGCGTTCTGGCAATTCCGGCCTTCGACGATCCAGATCGGAACCTGCTGATCCTGTACCGTCTGGACCTGGCCGGGACTCCCGTGCGCGTGCACCGTCACCCTGTTTCGGCGCGGCATATGCTGCGGGCGAAGATCGGGGTAAAGTCGGCTGAGGCTCAGCTACAGCATTAGAGCATTGCTCAAATTACTGTAAACCGAATTCTTTGTCATTCCGTAGCGCGAGCGGAGGAATCTGCTTATTGCC
>JARLFY010000073.1 GCA_031296325.1 Acidobacteriaceae bacterium
TTGGGGGGAAATACTATAAAGACAACGGCAAAGACAACCGCAACGGCAAAAGCAGATTCCTCCGCTACGCTGCGGAATGACAAACAAAAGAGAGGCAACAGCAGCGTCACAAAGCAACGTGTATATGTCGATACGGCCTAGGGTGTTGAAGTTTTAGACTCCCGTTTGAACGCTCTGCCTCAAAATTCATTGAGCGGATTCAGGAGCTATACAGCATTTTCAGCGACGCTCTACACCCTCGGTAAAAATGCTCTACAATTTCTGACGCAGATAAAAGCTGTCTTTGATCCACTCTGTAATACATTCAGTGAGCGTGCCGACCGTGCAATTTGTTACCGCGAAATATCTTCGTCTCTTCCTATTCGTACTCTTGTTCCCCTGCTTTTCCGCAACTGGCCACGCCCTGATCGCTCCTCATATCGTCACGGCGGATCGCATTGCCGCAGCGGATCGCATCTCGCAACTGGAGCAGCAGATCGCTGAAAACAAGGCGGAAGCCGCGGCATCGAGTGCCTCTGCCGCAGCCGATGCCGCGGTTGCGCGCTCGGCTGGGGACAATGCCTGGGTGTTGACCAGCTCGCTGCTGGTACTGATGATGACTGGCCCCGGTCTGGCTCTTTTCTATAGTGGACTGGTGCGCAGGAAGAACGTGCTGGGAACCATGATGCAGAGCTTCGCCATGATGGCTGTCATCACGGTGTTGTGGGTCGTCTGCGGCTACTCGCTGGCCTTCAGTCCGGGCAATGCCGTGATCGGCGGCCTGCACAATGCCTTTCTGCATGGCGTTGGACTAACTCCGAACATGGCCTACGCGCCCACGATCCCCGAACAAAGCTTTATGATCTATCAGCTGATGTTCGCGATCATAACGCCTGCGCTGATCGCCGGAGCCTTTGCCGAGCGCATGAAATTCTCGGCGATGCTTCTCTTCTCGGTACTCTGGGCGCTGCTGGTTTACAGCCCCATGGCGCACATGGTCTGGGGCGTCGGCGGATTGTTGAACGCTGCGGGCGGACGCTTCCCTTGTCTCGACTTCGCTGGCGGAACGGTGGTTCACATCACCTCGGGCGTCTCGGCGCTGGTTACGGCGCTCTATCTGGGCAGGCGGCTGGGCTATCCCAAAGAGCCGCCGACGCCGCACAGCATGGTGCTCTGCTTCATCGGAGCCTGCCTGCTGTGGGTGGGATGGTTCGGCTTCAACGCGGGCAGCGCACTGGGCGCGGGCGCGCTGGCCACCAGCGCCTTCGTCAACACGCAGCTTGCGGCGGCGGCAGGAGCCCTTAGCTGGGGAGCGGTAGAGTGGATGCGCAGCGGCAAGCCCAGCGCACTGGGCGCAATCTCCGGTGCGGTTGCGGGCCTTGCAACCATCACGCAGGCTGCGGGATTCGTGCAGCCGATCTCGGCCCTGCTGATCGGGCTGATCGCCGGAGCTGTCTGCTTCTTCATGGTCGTCAAGATAAAGATCTGGTTCGGCTACGACGACTCGCTCGATGCCTTCGGCGTTCATGGCGTTGGCGGAACGATGGGCGCATTTCTGACCGGAATCTTCGCCAGCAGCGCCGTCAACCCGATCTTCGGCAAGGATGCTGCCGGTCACCCGAATCCCACGGGCTGGGTCGATGGCAACGGCGCGCAGGTAATGCATCAACTGATTGCGATGGCGATCGGCTGGAGCATTGCGATTGTCGGCACACTGGCGATTCTGGTAGTCGTCGAAAAGCTGGTCGGTCTGCGCGTGAGCGAGGACGACGAGGTGCAGGGCCTCGATCTATCGCAGCACGGCGAGCAGGGCTACGACTGGGAGAGCAGCGTCGCCTAAGCGTCCAGCTCGTCCAGAACGCGGGTGAGCGAGTCCTTCCAGTCCATCATGTGCCAGCCGAAGGTGGCTGCCAGCTTCGAGCAGTCGAGCAGCGAGTTGACCGGGCGCTTGGCCGCCGTCGGATACTCCGCCGTTGTGATGGCCTCGACGGTGGCGAGCTTGAGCTCTGGCTTACGCTTCTGCCACCCGGAGATGGTCTGCGCAGCGAAGCCATGCCAGGTCGTCTCTCCCGCTCCGGTCGCGTGGTAGAGGCCGCTGAGCGGAAGCATCGCCTCCACCAGCGAGCAGTGGGATTGCGCCGCAAGTTGCTCGGTGTGGGCGATGGCGTGAGCCGTCAGTTGAGCCAGTTCGAAGCTCCAGGTCGGCGCTCCGTACTGGTCGCCGACGATCCGCAGGTGTTCGCGCTCGGCGGCCAGACGCAGCATGGAGCGAACAAAATTATTGCCCGTAGCTCCATAGACCCAACTGGTGCGAAAGGTCAGATAAGCCGCTCCGCTGGCGGCGATGGCCTGCTCTCCAGCCAACTTGCTGCTGCCGTAGACGTTCAGCGGGCCGGTCGCATCGGACTCGACATACGGCGTCTTCTTCGTTCCGTTGAAGACGTAGTCGGTCGAATAATGAACCATCCCTGCGCCAAGGCTGCGAGCCTCTTCGGCAAGGACTTTGGGCGCGGTGGCATTGATAGCAAACGCCAGATCGGGTTCGCTCTCCGCCTTGTCCACCGCAGTGTGTGCGGCGGCGTTGACGATCCAGCGCGGATGAAACTCG
The DNA here is from genome assembly GCA_031296325.1 of Acidobacteriaceae bacterium. Lineage (GTDB taxonomy): Bacteria > Acidobacteriota > Terriglobia > Terriglobales > Acidobacteriaceae > Edaphobacter. The sequence continues at coordinate 2,588 of JARLFY010000073.1, forward strand.
CGCACAATCTTGCGGATCGAGTCGGTGTCGGTCAGGTCGAGTACGTCGAGAGTTGGGGAGTAGATCTCGCCCAGCGGAGCCAGCGTTCGCCGCAGCGCCTCGCCAACCTGTCCGCACTCCCCGGTTATTAAAATTCTACAATTCGTCGTACTCTCTGCCATCAGTAAACCCTTTCGTCGATCACGCGCCGCAGATAGTCGGCGTAACTGCTTTTCCCCATCTTTGCAGCCAACACTCGTAGCTGCGCCTCGTCGATGTACCCTTGGCGATAGGCGATCTCTTCGAGACAAGCGACCTTCAAGCCTTGGCGCTTCTCGATGGTTTGAATAAAGAGCGAGGCCTCCAGCAGCGAGTCATGCGTACCAGTGTCGAGCCAGGCCATGCCACGGCCAAGCAACTCGGTGGTCAACTGGTCGCGTTCCAGATACCAGCGATTGACGTCGGTAATCTCCAACTCGCCGCGCGGCGATGGTTTGATCGATTCCGCAACGTGAACGATCTGTTTATCGTAGAAATAGATTCCGGTCACGGCGTAGCGCGACTTGGGGTTCGCGGGCTTTTCTTCCAGAGAGATTGCCTTGCGATTCTCGTCAAACTCCACCACGCCATAACGCTGCGGATCCTGCACCGCGTAGGCGAAGACGGTCGCTCCATCCTGACGCGCGGCGGCTGTGCGCAACTTCGAGGCAAGGTCGTGACCGAAGAAGATATTGTCTCCCAGTACAAGACAGCAGCCTTCGCCAGCAAGAAAATCCTTGCCGATAAGAAAGGCCTGCGCCAGTCCGTCGGGCGAGGGCTGCACCGCGTATTGAATGGAGAGTCCCCAGCGCGATCCGTCGCCAAGAAGCTGCTCAAAGCGAGGCGTGTCGGATGGCGTCGAGATCACCAGAATGTCCTTGATTCCCGCCAGCATCAGAGCCGAGAGCGGGTGATAGATCATCGGTTTGTCGTAGACCGGAAGCAGTTGCTTTGAGACCACCTCGGTAACCGGATGCAGCCGCGTTCCCGCTCCCCCTGCCAGTATGATTCCCTTCATCCGAACGCCTCCATAATTCAATACAGTAATTCAGCGAAAATGTTAGGGCATTTCTGCAACTGTTGTAGACCGTTGCATAGCGAGCAAAATGCGGGGATTCTTCGCTCCGCTCAGAATGACAACACATTTCTGGTCTATAGCCATTCAGAAATGCTCTAATTTCGCGCGGAATAATTCCCCTTGATCCACTCGCGGTATTCGCCGCTGACGATCTTTTCTACCCACTTTGCATTGTCAAGATACCACTGCACGGTCTTGCGAATTCCGGTATGAAAGGATTCCTTGGGAGCCCAGCCTAGTTCGCGCTGTAGCTTCGAGCAATCGATGGCGTATCGTCTGTCGTGGCCGGGACGATCTTTCACATAGGTAATCAACTGATTGTGTGGCGCTCCCGCAGGATGAAGTTCGTCCAGAATCTCGCAAAGAGTGTTCACAATGTCGAGATTTTTTTGCTCGTTCAATCCACCTACGTTATAGGTCCCGCCGAGCCTGCCCGCTTGCAGCACCGACAGGATTGCATCGCAATGATCCGCCACATAGAGCCAGTCGCGCACATTCTGGCCGTCGCCGTAGATCGGCAATGGCTTTCCGCTGATTGCATTATGAATCATCAGGGGAATCAGTTTTTCGGGAAATTGATATGGCCCGTAGTTATTGGAACAATTGGTCGTAACTACCGGCAGGCCATAGGTGTGGAAGTAGGCGCGCACCAGATGATCCGACGCGGCCTTCGATGCCGAGTAGGGGCTATTGGGACGATAGGGCGTCTCTTCGTGGAAGGCTGGCTCATCGGCAGTGAGAGAGCCATAGACCTCGTCGGTGGAGACGTGCAGGAAGCGGAAGTTGCCCTGCTCCGCCTCGGGCAGCGCGCGCCAGTGCTTCAGCGCAGCCTCGAGCAGCGTGAAGGTGCCATTGATGTTGGTCTCGATGAAGGCTGCGGGACCAAGGATCGAGCGATCCACGTGGCTCTCTGCGGCAAAGTGAACGACTGCGTCGGGCCGGTGCCTGGTCAGCAGGTTGGAGACGAGCGCGCCATCGAGGATCGAGCCGTGGACAAACTCGTGCGCAGGATTGCCCGCGAGCGAGGCCAGATTATCAATGTTTCCCGCATAGGTAAGCGCGTCAAGATTGACGATCTTGTGGCCACGGCGCACCGCTTCCAGGACGAAGTTGGAGCCGATGAAGCCCGCGCCTCCGGTCACCAGTAAGACTTTCGGATGCATAGTTTCCTCACTTGCTCGCAGGAGTTATAGAGCCTTGCTGCGATTGATTGTAGAGCGCATCGCTCTGTTAGCGGAAGCAATGGTTTGATAAAGGTTGGAATACATCGCCTCAGCGAGAGGGCTTAGAGAAGAGGAGACGTTGGATAGGTCTCCGCATCGGCCAGCCGCAGCCCGACCTTGTCCTTCGCGGACAGGATCAGCTCGCCGTCGATCGGCCAGTCGATCCCGATCGCCGGATCGTTCCACAGGATCGAACGCTCGTGCGCGGGAGCGTAGAAATCAGTCGCTTTATAGGCGACCTCGGCAAAGTCGGACATCGTCAGAAAGCCGTGGCCAAAGCCGGCGGGAATCCACAGCGAATGTCGGTTCACGGTGTTCAGCACCGCGCCGAACCACTGCCCAAACTGGGCGGAGTCCTGCCGCAGATCGACGGCGACGTCGAAGATCTCTCCCCGCAGAGCGCGCACCAGCTTGCCCTGCGGCTGCTTCAGTTGATAGTGAAGTCCGCGCAGAACCCCCTTGCGCGAGCCCGAGTGATTGTCCTGCACGAAGTGCGTGGGCAGGCCCATGGCCTTGAAGTCGGCTTCGTTGTAAGACTCGAGAAAAAATCCTCTTTCGTCGCCAAAGACCTTGGGTTCGACAAGAAATACGTCCTTCAGAGAGGTTTGAATCAATTGCAAGGCATCTTCCTCCAACGGCTAATGGGCCAGAAATAATCGAACGCAGCCATGATTCCGTCGTAGGCTACTGAATTCTTGTTTCCTGCTCTTCGCCCAGCAAAAGTAGCAAGTCCAAGCCAGTATAGAGCAACGAGCATTCTAAAAGGAGGAACGGCTCTCCGTTCTCGGTTGGCAATGGACTTTTGCGAGGGCGAGGGGAACGTTTATGGCGTGGGCCTGCGCTCGGGATGCAGAGTGAGTTGGAAGGTGGCAACCGTGTCGGATTGCTCGCCGAGCTGGTATACGGGCGCCTTCCACCACTCATGTTGCAGCTCTCCAGAGAGTTCCCAATCGCGGTGGATTCGCTTGACAATGCGCAGGTCGAAGTTGTTCTGCGTGGTTCCGTCCGGAATAAAATCTTTCGCATTCTTGGAATGGCGATACGAGGCCTGCACCATCTCGCCGGGAGAGAGGTGATAGGTCAGCCAGGCCTGACCACCCTTGCCCTCGCGTCCGATGGCATCTCCCATGATGGTTCCCTTGTTGGTGTATCCCTGCAACTGAACGCCCTCCTGATAGAGATAGCTTCCAGTCACGCTGCGGCTGAGTTCGGGATCGGTCGTTACACCCTCGAAGCGCAGGTCCAGTCTGGGTACGCCAGGGATTCGCGAGAGATACAGTCCGGGGCGAAGACCGGCATGGCGCGGCGCATCGACTGCGCTCATGTCATCGTGAACCAGAGTATCCGTATACAGCGTAAGCCAGTGGTCTAGCCACGGAAGACGCCAATTGAAATCAAAGGAACCGAAGCGCGCGCCGGGATCCTGCGCCGTAAACTTCTGCTCGATCGGAACATTTTGAAAGCTGAAGAAGCTGCGCAGAAAGCTCTTGAGATTGATCGGTTCGTGCCCCTGCCCGCCCCAGATGGTGGAACGCTCGAAGCCAAACTCGACGTTAGGAGTGGGCTTGAAGTTGATCTTCTCCGCATGCATCCAGGGATCGTTTGGATCGGTATGTCCCTTCAGACTGCCGACGAAGAAGTCGTAGCGAAATGGCCCCGTCAGACGCGAGAGCAGCGGGATAAACAGCGGCTCCGTACGGTCGACCTGAAAGGCGTAGATATTCTCTGCGTTATTGCTGTAGCTAAACGCCCCGCCCACCGTGGGCGCAAACCAGTGGTCGCTCTTGCCAAGGGAGATCTGGTGGTTCATCGCGCGAAAGGAGAGGTTGGCCTCCAGAAGGCGAAAGACGTTGGTCGCCGCAATGGGGCCGGCTGGAATCGTAGCCTGCACCGGGTTGCTGACAAGAGGAATGCCGTCGTTGCTGGAGAGCTGCGCAGCCAGATCCGGAGAATAGCCCGCCGCGCTGGGCGCATGCTGGAACTCGCCCCGCGCGTACAGGCTGAAACGTCCATAGCTCGCGCTTCCGCTGAATCCATCGACCGTATTGAAGCCGGGTTGATAGGGGCGGCCATAGTCGTTGACCAGCGTCTGGCCCAGATGGAAGCTGTCGTGCAGCGTCAGGCCAGAGATGCCCTGCACCCGCGTATAGATCCCTTCGCAGGAGTAGGAGAGGCCGTCGGAGTCCTCGCTTTCCGTGCCGAACTCGCGTTCGAGCGAGGCCAGAATCTCCATGGCCTGCGGGTTATTCTGAATCCCTTCCTCCTGCGAAGTCTCCGCAAGCATTCGCTGAACGCTGCGTCTTGTCCACGGACGCAGGCCCAGATACGCCGTATCGAGATGGCCCAGTCCGCGCAGGCGATCAAGCGCCGGATAGACCCAACTGTCCATCGGCAGATAAATATCCGCCGGACGCGCAGATCCATTACCCGTCTTGCACGGAGAAAGCAAACCCGCGCCTCTTGCCTCTGGACTCAGCAGCGCAAAGCTCAGAGCCATGCATACGGTTGCCGTCGCCAACGATGAGAGACGCAACCCGAAATATTCTGAAATCATGAATGGAATCCCCTCGATCAGCTCTTCGTCCCTCTGACTGGGCCTACGCCTGTTCAGGCTGCTTTTCCGTGGCGAGAGAAACGCGAAGCGCCCACAGCTTCTCGCGCATCAGCACCCATACACAGCCCGCAAAGAATCCAAAGAAAAGACCTCCGAGCATATAGAATGCCCGCTTAGGACTGGACTTTGCATCGGGATAGGACGCTGGATCGAGTACCTGAATCACCGGAGCGTCCCGCGCCTCGTCCAGTCGCGCCGCTTCATACTGCCTTGCGAGCATTTCAAAGAGCGCCTCGTGATACTTCACTTCGCGCGTTTTGCGCACATAATCCAGTTGCAGCTCTGGAACCTTTGAAGTCGGAATGACCAGACTGGATTCGCTGTCCCCACCGCGTTGCATTCGGGAGAGCTGACCTTGCAGATCCCCAATCTCGCTTCTGAGCCGGATCACCTCCGGGTTCTGATCCGTGGCGGAATTGCGCAGCGCTGTGAGCTCAACCTGCCGGACTGCGAGTTGCGCCTGCGTCGCCGCAATCGTCTTGATCTCCGACTCCGTCTGTCCACTCGGGGCGATCAAGCCGGACTTCTCTTCGTCCTTCTTCAACTCGACCTCGGCATCAGCCAGATTGTCCTTCTCCTTGGCAAGCTGCTGTTCAAAGAACAGGCGCCGCTGCGAGGCCTGGCTCAGGGCGAGTCGCTCATTCGCATCACGCACTACATCCACGTATGCGCTTGCCATATCATGCGCCAGCGCAGGGCTGCTGGCCGTCACCTCAACCGTAACCAGTGGGGATTTGGCGTCTGCGATAACTTCTGTATCGGAACTGAGAGCCTTCTCTGCCTGGCTCTCCTTCTTCGCCTTATAGACGTGCATGAGGTCAAAGCGCTTGACCATCTCGCAGGCGACCGACCGGCTCCGGAGAACTCCGGCAAACAGATCGCTCGAACCCTTTCCCATGCCGCCAGTGATAAGATCTGCCGCCCCGGCTCCCAACGCGGACGAGACCTGTCCGGCAACGGCGGTGGCGATGGAGCTACTACTGCCGGAACTTGGCGGAATAATGGTAGTAGAGGAGGTGTATTTTGCTGGAATCAGAAATGCTACCGCCGTGGCGACCAAAAAAACCGCCAGCGTGATGGCACAGACACTCCGCCTACCGCGAAGAATCGCCTGAAGCAACGCAGTCACGTCGATGAAATTCTCTTCGTCATTCATCTCCGAGGACGTGTCTTCATAAGACCCCGCTGTTGCCGCACGATCCATTCTTCTCTCAGCCATTTTGTTTCCTTCTAAACTCGTGGTATCAGCTTACTTCGGCTCGCTAAAATTCGCTACGATCTCGTGAGTCGCTACAACCGGACGAAAAAGCAGAACTCGTCTACGGATAAAGATCGTCAAGGAACGAGCGTGTCAAATCTATTCTACGCAAGACCTACTCCACAGCTTATCTGGCTGGCTGGGAAGTGCGGCAGGTTCGCTCCCCAAGCGGTTTAGCGGATCGTCTCGCTGGCGACCGTCGGCTTGCCCTTCTCGTTCCATTGGATACGCGTTATGGGGGGCTGATGGCCGTAGGAAAACAGCACCAGCCATTGTTGGGGAATCGCCCACAAATAAAAGCGTTTGCGCTCCTCGATGCAGCGCAGCGATGTTTGCCGAACGAAAGCCGCCTCCCAAGGCTAATTCATACGCCGATTCTGCTATCCGGGCTAAAGCCCGGACCTCTCTCAGAGGCAAAAACAGGGACAGGACTTGCGCAATTCCGCAGTTCCCAGACAGCTTCTAGAGCTGATCCATCCGCATTGCTTTATCCGCGTTGATCCGTGCTTCTATCCGCGTCATCCGTGTTAAATTTTTCCCATCCCTCTGCGCACAATTTATCAAGGCGCGAGTACGTCCTCGGACGGCTCTTCTATGCGCTTGGGCGGAAGCCGCATCAGGAACGGCAGCGGCGACAGAATTACGATCACGCACGTCAACATTGCAAAGGCGTTCTTGTAGCTCAGCATGGAGGCCTGGCGCAGCATCTGCTGATAGGCCTCGCCGATGGCCATCTGGCTGGCCGCATGCGGAGCCATTCCGTTGCGTACCAGAATCTCCTGCACCCGCCCGGTATAGATGCGGAAGGCCGAGCTGCCCGGAATCGCCTTTGCCGCCAGAGCCGTCTGATGGACCTGCGCACCGCGCGCGATGAAGGTCGTCAGCAAAGCGGTTCCAGCGCTTCCGCCCAGATTGCGCGCGAAGTTCGACAGGCAGGAGATCTGGTTGGTCTTGGTCGCCGGTACGCCAACGTAGTTCAACGTACTGATCGGGATAAAGATGAACGGCAGAGCGATGACCTGAAACATGCGGAACTCGGTGACGGTAGCGAAGCTGGTCGTCAGGTCGAGCCGTGTCAGGTTGTAGATGCCGAGGGCGGTCGTCAGATAGGCAAGGAAGACCATCAAACGCGGGTCGATCCGGGTACCCAGCGACTTGCCCGCGATGAACATTATCCCCATCATCACAAAGCCCGCCGGCGATAGCACCATGCCGCTGCGCTCCGCCGTGTAGCCGCGCAGCACTTGCAGATACTGCGGAATCAGAACCGTCGAGCCGAACAGAACCATGCCGAGGAAGAGTTGCAGAAAGACCGCCGTACCGAAGTTGCGATTCTTCAGCAGCTTCAGATCGACGATCGGGTCGGGATGGTTCCACTCCCAGATGGCGAAGAAGAAGAGCAGGCCCACCGCCAGCAGCGCCGTCATGCGGATCATCGGGTCGCCAAACCAATCCTTCTCCTGCCCCTTGTCCAGCGTGAATTCAAGGAAGCCGACGCCCAGCGCGACCAGTCCCAGCCCCAGAAAGTCGACCTTCAAGTGCTTGGACGCCTCTTTGCGCGCCTTCAGGAACGGCGGGTCTTCGACCATGCGGTTCGACAGATAGAGCGACAGCAGCCCGACCGGAAGATTGATGAAAAAAATCCAGTGCCAATTAAAATTGTCGGTGATCCAGCCGCCCAGCGTCGGCCCAATCGCAGGCGCGACGACCACCGCCATTCCATACAACGCAAAGGCCTGCCCGCGCTTTTCAATGGGGAAGGTGTCGGCCAGAATCGCCTGCTCGCTGGGAGCCAGTCCGCCGCCGCCAAGTCCTTGCAGGATGCGCGCGCCGATCAACAGCGGAAGCGTGTGCGCCAATCCGCAGAGCATCGAGCAGACGGTGAACATCATTACGCAGCACATGTAAAATCTCTTGCGCCCGAAGCGATTGGAAAGCCAGCCGGAGATAGGCAAAATGATGGCGCTTGAGACCAGATAGCTGGTCAGTACCCAGGTCGCCTCCTCCTGACTCGCGCCCAGCGAGCCAGCCATGTGCGGCAGCGCCACGTTGGCGATGGACGTGTCCAGCACCTCCATGAACGTCGCCAGCGTCACCGTAATGGCGACCAGCCAGGGATTGTGATGCGGCTTCCAGTGCAGCGGCTCGAAGTCTAGATCGGCCATGCCACACCCTTGCTGCGTCGCTTAGACAACGTGGAAGCCCCCATTGCTTCATTCTATGTGGAACCTTCGCAACTTCCAAAATTGTGCAGGCAGCGCTTTGTGGTGATAACCCATTGCGCGCATAACTTGCCTGAGGCTTTGCGACTGCGCTATGGTTCAATTGGCAAAAGGCCTCCGTTTGGCGGGGGGCGGGAAAGGTTCAATCCTTGTTCTTTCAACGAAAATTCATGGTGCGACTCTTTGTTGCGCTGGCACTCTGCGCAGTCCTCTCCGCTCCAACCTGCCGTGCGCAATCCACGTCACCGCTGATCCAACTCGACCGACCGGAGTACGCAGGCCCCAATGCATTCCCCCTCGCCGCCAACGGGGCTGCCGCAGCGATCTACGTTGCGCCGGGAAATCCCGAGACCGTGCGCGTCGCCGCCGAGGCCTTTGCCAACGACGTGGCTCTGGTTACCGGCGTCAAGCCGCGTCTGCTGACTTCGCTGGCCGCGCCGCTGCCGGAGAACCTGATTCTGGTCGGCGTACTCGGCAAGTCGCCAGAGATCGACAAACTCGTCGCCACGCATGCGATCAACGCCGATGCAGTCGCAGGCAAGTGGGAGTCCGCCCTCACCGCGACGGTCGCCTCGCCGCTGCCGGGAGTTCGCAGCGCGCTTGTGATTGCGGGAAGTGATCGGCGCGGCGCGGCCTTCGCGCTCTTTACCCTCTCGCGCCAGATGGGCGTCTCGCCGTGGACGTGGTGGGCCGATGTTCCCGTCGCGCATCACGTGGCCATCTACGTTCGCGCCGGCTCAACCCTGCAACCCGAGCCTTCCGTGCAGTACCGCGGAATCTTTATCAACGATGAAGACTGGGGGATTCGCCCTTGGGCCGCAAAGAAGATGGACCCAAGCGTAGATCATGGCAAGGGAAACTTCGGCCCGAACACCTACTCCCGCATCTTCGAGCTGCTGCTGCGTCTGCACGCCAACTCGCTGTGGCCGGCGATGCATCCCGGTTCGCTGGCCTTCAATGCCATCCCGGAGAACGCCCGGCTCGCCGACAAGTGGGGCATCGTGATGGGGGCCTCGCACTCCGAGGCTCTTCTGCGCAACAACGTAGGCGAGTGGGACGAGAAGCGCGACGGCCCGTGGAACTACCAGACCAACAGCGCCGCAATGAACTCTTACTGGGACAAGCGTCTCGCCGAGAACGGCAAGTTTGAGAACTTCTACACCGTTGGTCTGCGCGGCGTACACGACTCCGGTCTGGAAGCCACTGGCTCGCCCGAGGTCAAGGCCAAGCTCGTCGAGGACGTAGTGACCAACCAGCGCGCGCTGCTGGCCAAACGCGTCTCGCCCGATTTGGCAAAGATTCCACAGGTCATCTGGCTCTACAAGGAGTCGCTCGACCTCTACCGCGTCGGCATGAAGGTTCCCGACGACGTAACCCTCGGCTGGACCGACGACAACTACGGCTACATCCGCGAGCTTCCCAATGCGGAGGAGCAGAAGCGCTCCGGCGGTTCCGGCGTCTACTACCACGTCTCCTACTGGGGCAAGCCGCACGACTATCTCTGGCTCTGCACCACGCCACCCTCGCTGATCCGCGAGGAGATGACCAAGGCGTACGACCACAACGCCCGCAAGTATTGGATTCTCAACGTAGGCGACCTCAAGCCCGCCGAGATGGATATCGACTACTTCATGCAGTTGGCGTGGGACGAGCCGGGAACGGCCAAGCTGAGCCAGCACGAGTTTCTAACCCAATGGTTCGCCGAGCAATTTCCCATCACAAATTCGGGAGTCCATGCTCGCGATTCTGAGACTGCGGTTCAGCGTACGGCACAATCTCCGGGTGCCCCATCCATGACGGCGTCATCGTCATGGATAGGTTCACGAATCGCCGACGTAATGACGCGCTACTACGATCTCAGCTTCATTCGCAAGCCAGAGTTCATGGGCTTCAACGGCTACAGCGACGCCATCAACCGCACTGCCTTCAATCCCCTGGCATGGCCCAGCGTCGGTGGGGTGGATCAAAATCACGCGCGCGCAGCCGCCTGGGCCAGCCTTCGTATTGAGGATTCTGCCATTGTGAAGGCTCTTCCGCAGCAGTATGTATCAGCCTACTTTGAGCTGGTCGGCTACCCCGTCGAAGCCGCCGCTGCGCAGGACGAAAAATTTCTTGCGACCGATCGGACCTACCTCGACGCGCACAACCACAACGACGCAGCCCTCGCCACTGACACTGCCCGCGCTCACGCAGCCTACGATGCCGTCCAATCTCTCACCAGCTACTACAACAGCCTCGAAAAGGGAAAGTGGGACGGCATGATGTCCGCAGATCCGCGCGAACGTCACGTATTCGAGATGCCCCGCACCGCAACCACTTCGGACTCCAGCGCGCCGCTGCCCGCATCATGGGCCGCCGACGCGTCCACCGCGCCCGCGTCTTCCCTTGCGCCCGCCTCCGGCTTCGTTGAGCAGCACGCAACCGTCTCTATCAACGCTGCACACTTCGCTCGTAAATCCGACGGCCAGATCGCCCGATGGAACGTCCTCGCCGATCTGGGAATCTCCGGCTCCTCGGTCGAGTACGGCGCGCCCGGCCTGTTGGCGAATAGCGATCGCGCGACAGCAGCCTCGGCCCCCTGGCTGGAGTACGACTTCACCACGACAACAATGGGCGACGCGACGCTTGCGCTGCACCTGCTGCCGACCTTCCCGGTCGACTCCGATCACCGCCTGCGTTATGCAGTCTCCATCGACGGCGCCGCGCCGGTCGAGCTGGATGCCAGCGCGATTACATCGAAGAAGTCCAAGGGCGCGGGCGACGGCCCCAGCAACACTGGCTGGGATGAGAATGTTCTGCGCAACGCCGCCATTGCCAAGCTTCCGCTCGGTTCGCTGGCCCCCGGCAAACACACGCTACGCCTGCTCTATCGCGATCCCGGCGTAGTCTTCGAGCACATCGTCGTCACCTTCGATGGTGCTCCGCCTGCTTATCCCGTTCCCCCGGAGACGATCGCTCCCGGGCGTTGAGGCTTCAGTCGTATCGATATATAGCTAGCTCGGTGTATTGAGGCTTGCGCGAAGGCTATAGCGCAGGCCTTCAGCCCGCTGGGGATTGGTCGGGACGGTTTCCTAGGCCTTCGGCCTAGGCTAAATATAGGACGGGCCTATTGCCCTTGCCAGGCAATGGCAATAGCAAAAGCAAAAGCAAATACAACAACAAATACAACGGCAAATACAACGGCTCGTGGTGCGAGGGGTATTCATCCCACCCATCGCGATGTTGCTGCGATGAATGGGGCACCCGGCGATGGATAGGACCCCCGGCTACGGTGGAAAGCAGATTCCTTCGCTTCGCTACGGAATGACAAACAAGAGATGTTACGGAATGACAGACGAATTGGTTTATAGCAATGGTGAAAATGCTTTAGAACTGCCAGCCTATTTACTACTGTTGGCGAGGTTCTTGAAGGCCTGATAGACGAATGAGCCGAGATACCAGCCATCGATGTATTTGTAGGGAGTTTCTCCAGTGGTGTAGTGACCGCAGGGCAGAACTTTGGAGACGAAATCAATCCCAAGCTCCCGGAATTTACTCAGGACATCGAGTGAAAGATGCAGCGGAAAGGTGAGGTCGTATTTAGCGTGTACCACCAGTACGCGCTTAGGATTCGTCGCAAACCGCTGCATGTGGGCCATCGGGCTGATGCCGAGAAACATCTGGCGAACCTGATCCTGCGTCAGTCCAGAGTCTTCCAGCGAGGCGCGAACGTGGCGCGTACTCTGCCCCTCCCAGACCACGTCGCCGAACCATGTGGAGGCGTGGTTGAAGGCGCAGATGCGCAGGCGCGGATCGAGCGCGGCGGCGATGAAGGCGTACTCCGAGCCAAGGCTGGTTCCCAGAACTCCGAACTGCGTATAGCCCTGCGTCTCCAGCCAGTCCAAACAACTGCGCACGTCGATGACAGCTTGCTGGCAGGTGGCGATGGTGCGGCCGATGTTGGAGCTGACGGCGTAGTCGGAGCGCTCCAACTCTGCCGGACGGCGAATGTCGTGATACGGCTGCGAGAGGCGCAGAGCGGAGATTCCGAAGCGGTTGAACAGCGTGCATAGCGCGTTGTGGCTGATAGCGTCGGAGTTCCACTGCGGCAGGATGATGATGGCCTGCTTCGGAGCGCCAGCCAAAGCGCCCTTGCGCTCCGGCGCGGGATACCAGCGCGCGTTGACCTGATCGTTCTCCGGGTAGGGTGTGCGGACGGGCGAGGTGAAGCGAAGAAACTCGGCCTTGTCCAACTCACCTGCGGCCGCCTGACGCTTCATCTCCGCTTCCTGAGCGAGCGTCTCAGGCCGAACGTTGGTGGGGAAGAGTTCGGGATGCCGCTCTTCCAGACGAAAGTCCTGCGGGGTCTCGTAGCCGAAGAACTCCTCTGCGTGGTCGACGATCTCGCGGTTCAGGGCGATCATGCGGATCAGATCCTGCGGGTCGAATTGATCCGACGAATCTCCCCCACAGCAGTCCGCTGGAGTGTGCGACGCCATGACATTGAGTTGCCCATTCGCGTGCGCGTCGGAAAACTCCGTTAGCCAGTCAAAGCCCCATTCGAGGGGCCTCACAATTCGATTTGTATCGCGGGTTGTGAGCTTGGTCTCCCACTCCGTCATCCACTTTGCGTATAGGCCCGAGTGCATCTGTACAGTTTATCAACCGCACGGGCAGGATCATAAAAGCCTCGTGACAATCTGACCGCCGCACAACGGACTCTACAACTCGGAGACGACCAGACAGACACGCCCAACGATCAAATCTGCGGGGGTTTCGTGCGGCCCGGGCGATAAAAGCTGAACCGGGAAGGCAGGAGAAAGTGGGCGCAGAATGAGCCTTCCGTCGTCAAATTCGACATAGCGCAGGACGAGGCCCGCGCCGCAACGGACAGCGTAAAGGGTCTGTTGATGAGCGCGGTAGGGGGCGAGAGAGTTGTAGTGACGATCCAGAACGACGACGGATCCGGCGGTGAGGATCGACTCCATTGCGGCGGCCTGCTGCGCATCGACGCGCAGGGCGAGGAAGCGTTGCCAGCGGGAACACTTCAGCGACGGGCGGGCGCGATTGCCCTCAAGCAACGACGCGGAGACGCGAACAGTCTCGATGACGGATGCGGGGCGGATCTGCGCCTCCTCCATCGCCGTGGAGGGCGAGACGATCGGGATTGCGTCGACGAGATCTGTGGTTGGCGGCGGGGCGGCGGCGGCGGCGCTGAGATCGACAGGCATGATCTGATCCACCGTGAGATTCTGCGCAGCCAGAACGCGATCCAGGCCTTCGAGCGAGAGAGATCGCTTGCGGTTGAGAAAGTTGGAGATATGGGCCTGTTGAAAGCCCGCTTGTCGCGCGAGGCCGGTACCAGTGAGGGAGCCGAGTTCGATGCGGCGAAGGAGTTCGAGACGAAGGAGTTCGTGCAGGTCTTGAAAGTTCATAGGGCGATGTTTTTTCCTGTCGACTTAAATAGCATTACGCAAGACGAAGAATAAGCGAAGTATTCGCTTTGCGCAATGTATTTCTTTTATTTGGCTATAATTCTGATTAATTATTTCTAACTAAATAGGCTGAAAAAATAATCTTGACATGGAAGTTGTCGAAAGCTATAACTTTGAAACTTTCTATTCCTGAATCGAGAAAGGCATAGGGAAGCGTGAATTACTGTGCGTAACTCAGACTACTGGATGCGAATGGGAATGGAATATATGGGTGGAGGAGAGATTTTTCCTGGGTAGATAAAGAAGGCGAACCATAGGACAACAAACAGGAGTCGATGCTACGCCGACGAGGCCGAAAGAGCTTTGCGGAGGGAGTATCGGAGCCTCATAGCAACCTGAGCGAGCCCCTTCGACCGTTGAAAAATATTGAGGCTCGCCGGGGGAGAACTGCGCCTTGGAGAGTACACATGAACTGCTTGCGCTTGGAACTGAAAATTTGTGAAGGATGTGGAGTACTTTGGCTACGAACGGGAGTCATGGATGGCGTTTATTGCTCGACTTGCACTTGTCATCTGTCGAACTTTCCGGCAGCGAAGGGAAAACATGCGGGCGGACGGCCTCGTCGTCTGGGGCGCAGCTCTTCCTGCTTTGCGGGTCATGTTCGTACAGGAGGTGCCCGATGAGCGCGACTGCGGCAGTTCTGCCGTTAGTCTGGGCTGTTGGGAGTGAGTTGGAGGTGGTTCCACGGCAGTCGGCCACGCCTGCTCGGAGGCCGGTGGAACCGCAGATGGCGTTCTATCGGAAGTATACGGAGGCTCTGCTGCGTCGCTATGTTCGTCTGTCGATGGAGTCGGGAAAGGTTCCGTCGCTGCTGGGACGGGAGATGTTTCGCGGCCGGGTGACAAGCTATCGCGTGACAAACTTCGACGATGTGGTGATCTTTGTCTACGACGTAGAGAGATGCCTGAAGATGTTGGACGAGGAGCAGCAGGATCTGATCGTACGCATCGCGCTACAGCAATACTCGTTGGGCGAGACCGCGGAGTTGCTGAAGCTGAAGCTGAGAACGGTGATTCGTCGTTATGGACAGGCGGTCGATAGCTTGACGAGAATCCTTTTGCGAGCAGAAATGCTGGAGCCTCTGAAAGGTTGTCAAGAGGGCAACCTTGGAAATATCGTCGCAAATAGCTGAATAAACGATACTTGCTCGATAAAAATAGTTGGCATAGTAGTTATGCTCAACCTGCTATTCTGGATATGTAAGTTAAATCAAACGGGAGAGCGCCGAGAGGCTGCTTCTCCCGTTTTGCTTTTCTGGCGTAAATGTTGGGCGAGCTGAAGAGTTGGCTGGCCTGACGTTAGGTCTGAAAAATGTGTGGGGGAAAAGCCATCAAGCATCTTCGGTAATGGCACAGACCATCGTAGAGCGGACAAAATGCGGGGATTCTTCGCTGCGCTCAGAATGACAGTTCATTTCTTGGTCTATTGCAATTCCGAAATCTCTTACCAGAGGCGAGGCTTCGTCTGTGTCTGTTCGAGAACCTGCGAACGGCCTTGGCGAAGCGCGCTTCCTGGGCTGTTTTCCCCGCACAGACTTACTGGGAAAGCAGACAGGGCAACAAGGGCAATCGAGGAGGTGGCATGGAGTATGCGGCGGAACTTCATCGGCGTTGTGCCGGTGCGGCAAGGACTCGAGCAGCAAGCAGCAAGGCAAGGCAGTGCGGTCCGGGCGAGTTGGCGATGCATGCCATGGCGGTGGAGTTTCCCACGGTGCATGGGCATCCGAACCGGCTTCCGTTTGAAGGTGTTTTGACGCTTGTGGACGTGGCAAGCGACAAGGCTCCGAGTGGGGCCAGAGGGCATCGCGTGGTGTTGACGCGAGCCGCTGCCGAGGCGGCGCTGCCCAGCCTGTTGGGCATGGCGGTGGACTACAAGGCGGGATGGGATGGACATGATGCGCGGCAGAAGTGCGGCATTATCACCTCCGCCGAACTGGATGGGCGGAGGCTAATGGTGGCGGGATACGTCTTCAGCAAAGACTTTCCCGAGATCGAAGAGAGGCTGGGAATCGAAGGCGCGATGGGCATGAGTTATGAGCTTGCCGACGCGCATGTTGCGGATATGCGCGCTCCGGTGTGGACCTTGACGCGAGCGACGTTTACCGGAGCGGCCATTCTGTTGCGGGAGAAGGCGGCTTATCGGGGAACCAGCTTCCGGCTGGGACGCGGCGCGGCGACGGAGCGGAGTGCGGCGACGCGCGTGGCAAGCGCTCGACGTTCGTAGTTCGACGCGTCGAGAGATGGCAAACAGGTTGGCAATCGAAAGGATGAACGTGACATTTATTGGTGTTTTGCAAGCAGTTGGCAAGGAGTTTGAGAAGGGGTTGGCGTGGGCAGTCGAGTACGCCGTCCCGGTGGAGAAGCTGGTTGCGCTGATCTTTCCGGCGGCGGCTCCGGAGGCGGCCACGCTGGCCGATGCGACGACTTTGATCCAGAATGCGGTGCTGTTGGTGGAGCAGAAGTATGCGGCCTCCGGCGTGCAGAGCGGAACCGGAGCGCAGAAGTTGGCTGAGGTGATGACGCTGACGGGAAACACCGTCACGACGTTGCTGAATCAGGCCGGGATTGCGGCGAACGCGTCCTATATTCAAAGCCTGATCTCCGCTGTGGTGGCCATTCTCAACGTACAGACCATGCCGTCGACGCCCACAACCTCTGCTGCGTCCGCTTGATCTGCAACGAGGTTCAGTGGGGCGAATGAAGAAAAGAAGATCCCTTCGCTGCACTACGGAATGACAACCATTGCGGGCTACAGAAATTAAGAAACTGATATAGACAGGAAACGCGTCGACTGTAAATAAGGCGGCGAGAAAGACAGGAGACAGCATGGAGATGGAGATGAAGGACGAATTGGGTGTAACGGTGGAGCGTTTGGCTGCGGCTGCTGGCTTGCTGGAGCAGGCGGTGGAGCGGTTGGCACAGAGGCAAAACGCTTTTGTCGAGGACGCCGAGGCCAGCATCAGCCGCATTGTGGCCACGGTGGATGCGCATCGCGAGGCCGAGTTGGAAGAGAAGCTGGCTGCGGCTGAGTTGAAGATTGCGGAGTTGCAGGCGCGCGGCGGTATGGTCGCTCCGGCCACTGGTCGCAAGACGTTGCCTACGGCGATGACGAGTCTTCTGGCGAAGCAGGGCGTAACGGTGGACTCGCTGGAGGCAGGCTCGCTCGACGCTGCCCTGGTGAGTTTGAGTCTGGAGCAGAGGATCGCGGTGAAGTCGCAGTTGATCCGGGCCGGGCTGCTGGGCTAGGCGTTTTAGCCAATGGTGTAGACCGTCTCATAGCGAACAAAATGCGGGGATTCTTCGCTTCGCTCAGAATGACAATACATTCTTGGTCTATATCAATTACTAAAATTCTCAACAGTTCTGGACTGCTTCGCTGAAGGCAACGGAGTTCTGACATCCGTTGTGAAACGGGGAATGACATAAAACAGACGTGGCTGCGGCTACGCCTTTTGAATTTAAGGGGATAAGAATGGACGCGAAGTTTACTCAGATTCATGCAGCGGCAGATTACATTGGACCAGGCGCAGTTGAAGTTCCGTTGTATCAGACGGAGATTCTGGACATTGTTCGTCGTCGCGGCGTTTTTGGCCAGCGGATCAAGCAGGTTCCGGCAACCGGGCATCCTTCCCGATACTTTGAGGAGAAGGCAATTCCCTCTCCGGCGGCCTCTTCGGGCTTTGTCGATCCGCGCAATATTGTTGCACCACTAGTCAGCCCGACGCGGGTGGAGAACAGTGTTCCGCTGAAGGCTCTGGTGGCCCAGATCAACTACAACCTGTTCGATATGGAACTGGGTCAGCAGCAGTCCCAGTTCGCCTATCTTCAGGCGAAGGATCTGACCGACACGGTGGATGGCGTTCTGCGAACGCATGATGTCGCCCTGTGGAACGGCACGGACACCAGCCTGAGTTCGCCGACGACTGCACAGTACTACGGTGCCGCCGCGCAGATTGCCAATGCAGGCAACACGGTGACGATTGGCTCTGCGCAGAGCATTGTGGACGGATTCAAATCGACGGTTGCGCAGATGGTATCGAACAGTTCCTTCGGGGTTCGTCCGACGGCCATCTATGCGAATCCGGTGTTGCTGGACTTGATCGATCGCGAGATGAAGAGCGAGTTCAATGTGGTGCTACAGAGCAAGGACCTCGGAGCTGGCTTCACGGTGAAGACGCTGTCGACGCAGGCAGGCGATCTGCCTCTGATTCCTGAGTGGACGCTGCCCTACACCGGAACTCCCGGCTCGGGCAGTGCGGTTCTGCCGGCTTACATCGTGACCGAAGACCTGATCGAGTATCACTGGTTGAGCGATCCGAATCCGCGCATCTTCCAGCTTGGGGTTCCCGGCTCGCTGGCCTCGCAGTATGTGGTGGTGAAGTTCGGCGGCTTGGTGGTGAAGGGCGCGAGCTATGCGCACTATCAGGTGCTGGTCGACCGCTAGGTTGTATTGAGTTTGCGACTGGACGATGGGGTGTCGGCCAGCCGCAATAACGCGCGATGAGGTTCGCTGTTCGACGCGCTCGTGGATCGTCGCTTCCGCCGCTGCGTGTACGCGAGGAGGCGGCGATGGTCAGGGGGCTGGCCAATGCCGGAGCAGCGTAAGCGAACCGTTATCGTGCACTTCAGAGTGGGGCCTGCCGTAGTGGCTGGCCCCACTCTATTTTCTGGATTGAGGGAAGAGTTTGGAGGCGTAGTGCGATGGGTTACTTGGATCCAACAGAGTATGTCGAGTATGGGTTGACGACAGAGACGACCGACGACTGGGTGACGATGGCGTCTGCCTTGATCGAGGCGCACTGTCGCAGGCCGAGTCTGCTGGTGACTCAGTATGTGGAGCGAATGCGTTTGACGGCGGATTCTCAGTCGGTTCGCTTGAGTTATCTTCCGCTGAATTCGCTGGGGGCGGCGACGTCGCCGCTGGTTTCCGTGAAGGTTCGCTATGGTCGGCCACGACGCGGCGAGTTGCAGGATCCCATGCTGGCGCAGGTTGCGTGGGCGTTCAGTATTCCGGGGAGTTGGAGTGCGCTGGATCTGACTCACATCGATTTGAATACAGCCACGGGCGAAGTGACCTTTCCCATGAACGTGCTTGGGATGAGCTACAACGAGGTCGAGGTGACGTATACGGCAGGAGTGGCAATAATTCCAGCGGCTCTGAAGGTGGCGTGCGCACAGATTGTGAAGAACGCGCAGGCGACTCCGGCGATGAACGTGAAGGGCAGCAAGATGGATACCTTGCAGATGCAGTACTTCTCCGGCTCGCTGATCGACGCGAATGTGCAGAGGATGTTAGCGCCGTTTGTGGCGCAGAGGATCGGGTGATGCGATGAGCGATCTGGTCAATGCAACAGGAGCGGCGACAAGAGCGGCAGACGTGTTGCTGCGAACGGTTGGCGGACGAACGGTGATGTTACGTGTGCCGACCCCAGCGGTTCCGGCGGACGTAACCGAGCAGTTGGGGATTGCGACGCCAACGTTTCAGGATCTTGCTCTGGGGCCAGTGGCGTTCCGCAAGGCGCGAGCAACCGTTGCAAACGATAAAGCCGCGAAGTGGGAGCTGCTGGTTTCGGCCAGTGCGGTAGAGAGCTTGGTGGGATCGCTGACGTATGCGTCGGCGAGCGTGTTGTTTGCAACCGCCTACGGAGTTCTTTGCGACGACGAATTGCTGGAGATTGTCTCCGCTACGCAGGAACAGGTCTTTGGCCAGCCCTATGTGTATCGGCTGGTGTTGCGCGCGCCGCTGGCGCAGAGGATCTAGCAGATCTGCGGAGCGGCCGGTTTCGTGTGCAAGGGGGAGATGAAAAGTACGGAGAGCGAGGGAGAATGCAGAACGCGAAAGATACGTTTTACGTGACGCTACAGAGTCGGCTGGCGACGTTGAATCCGGCGCGGACGATAGTGGTGCGCGGTGTGGTGCGACCGGGAACGTTGGTGGTAGAGAACGAGTTGCCGTCATCAGGGGTTCCCGTGGATGCGTTTCGACTGCAATGGACGGGGCTACAGGTGAATCGGACTGGGGCGCTGCCTTTGGTAACGATGGAATGTTCCATTCAATACGCCACGGACGGGAGTACAGGCAACGCGGGCATGGATCGCGGACGCCTGTTGGCGGCGATGGATGCTGAGTTGGCGGCAGCGCTTGGGGCTGAGCCGCACACGGTTCCGAAGATCAATTACTCGGCGAGTGGAACAGGGGTTTCTCCAACAACGATGGGTACGAATGTGTTTTGGGCAGACCCAATCTTCGGCACAGCCAGAGCGATAGACGAGCGTTTGGAGAGGACGACAACGGTGCAGGTATTTGCGTACCAGGAGGCAGGTGAGCTGTGAGTACAACGACGACAGGTGCGGGAGGGGTAGCGGCTGTAGCTCCTGTAACAAGACGCGTGCGAGCCTACTTCGCTCCGGTGAATCGCTCGGCGGGAGTTCCCACCATGTTTGACGCGGCGCAATTTGGGCGGTTTGCCCTGAATGCGCCGCCAACGCCGTGGGTCGATCTGGGCTGGGTCTCGGGTTTCGTAAGAAAGTGCGGAACGAAGATTGAGGCGCTGCGGACGGGCGCTCCGGCGATGACGGTGGGGCAGGTTCGCACGGAGGTGGAGGCGACCGTGTCGCTTGCCTTTGAGAGCTGGGGAAGGCTGCAAGGAACGCTGGCCTCGGGATCGCAACAGACGAATCTGTTGACGACGGTCGCAGGCGCCGCTCTCAACGGAAGCGGTGGCGTGGCGGCGGCGGCAGTGCCGCTTGTCGCTGAGCCTGCTTCGACTGCGATCAGCTTGAATGTTGGCGCAGCAGCTGCGGCTGGGTTCAGCGTTGGCAGTCTGGTTGCCGTGGATGTGGACTACACCGGGCAGCTTGGATACGTTGGCGCGGGAGTGAGTTCGGCATATGTGCAGTCTGCGAGTGCGGTAAATGGCGACGGGAACTATGTGCGTCGAGTAACGCTGAATGTGGGTGTAGTTGTCGCCATCGCGAATGGCGTGCTGGAGCTTGCGAGCGCTCTGCCAGCGGGGATTCCTACTGCTGGAATGCAGGTGAGCAAGCTGGTCGGCTTCTGCGATCGCGAAGGGGCGAGCTTCTTTCAAGAGTGGTCTGCGCTGTTTGTGATGCAGGGAGAACAAGGGGATCGAGTGCTGTATCACTATCCGCGACTACAGGCGATGCAGGGTTCTGCGGAGTCGGAAGAGGCGTTGATCGCACCGTTGGAAAAGATTCGGCTGTCAGGAGAATTTCGCGCCCTGCCGATCAAGGACGCCAACGACGGAGAGACGGTTTTGTGTTTTCGGAGCTATCTGCCAGCGGCGTTGCGAGGAGTTTAGGGAGCGGTTGCGAATTACAAGGAGAGTGCGATGCATTGGAATTCTAGAAGTTGGATATTGATTGGAGTGCTGCTAGCGGCGCTAACAGTGAGCGGCGCGGCGCAAGTTGCGACAACCCGGGTGGCGGACACGATCTATCGTGCGGATGGGACGGTGGCTGCGGGAACCGTACTCATCAGTTGGCCTGCGTTTACAACGAGCGGCGGCGATGCAATCCCAAGTGGAAGCACGTCGGCAGTCATTGCTGCGGGAGGAGCGTTGAGCGTTCAGCTTGTACCGAACGCGGGTTCTACGCCGATTGGAAGTTACTATACGGCAATCTTTCATCTGGATGATGGCAGCGTGAGTCGCCAGTACTGGATCGTTCCGGTAAGCACTGCCACCGTAAAGATCAGTGCGATTGAAAGCACAGTGTTGCCGACCTCTGTAGCGATGCAGACGGTCAGCAAGAGCTATGTGGACACGGCGATTGCAGCGGCAGTTACGGGACATCCTCTATCCTCTTCGCCTTATGTGCTGAAGGCTGGAGATACGATGACGGGTCCGCTTGAATTGCCGGCAGATCCGGTATCGGCGACGCAGGCGGCGGATAAGAATTATGTGGATGAAAGTATTGCCGCCGTAAGTGGCGGGCTGGGGCAGATGGTCTCCACGCTTCCGGCAGCCACGCAGATTGTAACTCAGCCTGCGGGAACTCAATTGGATGTCAATGATCTTAACGATGTTCAGTATGCCAGCCAGTATGTAAGTGGGCGCGGAAGTAACGGAATCGCAAACATTGTATCCAGCACAAACTGTACCAATGGATGCGAAGTTAAGGCGGAGCAGGACTATGTCAACGAGCAGTATTCAACGGCATCGCTCAACGGTCAGACGCACGTGGAGGACGCGCGGGGTGGAAGGCGGGTTGATAGTTACAAAGATCCCGTCGACGTTGTAGGTCACGGTCTCTCCATTGCTCAGGCAATCGACGACGTTACGACACAGAGTGAGGCGAGCATCGTACAGCAAACCGGCAACTCGATTCCTGGAGCAATCGGGCTATCGATTACACAGGAGGGTCTTGCTGGTGGATCCAATTTATTCCCGGAACAGATCGAAAACACCGAGCCTTATTTCAAGATGGGATATAGCGCGCTATCCGTAAAGGGTGTTTACAACACGCAGGGACAGCATGGTCTGGTTCCCGAGGAGATTGATTGCTATGGCGTAGGGGACTGCTTGATGGGCTCACGCTTCCTCTATGCATCTGGCGGTTTTCGCGATTCTGCGGACGAGGGGGCGCACCCGTTCGATATACAAACGCACGAGGATCCCAAAGTATTTGTGGGGACATGCACCACGGGTTGCACGACCGGATCGACGACTCTGATGATTACGCAAAACTCGGGAGGCGGAACTCAGGGGGATGGACGTTTTCTTATCGACACCAATTCTGCAAAAGTAATTACAAACGCTAGCACGGGCGGGGCGCTTGTCGGGGGAAGCTCATCTGGGCCGCATGCATCTGCTCAATTCAGTGGCACCAGCTTTCCGGTAAGTACGCTGTTGAGCATAGGTCAGATTATTCCATCGCAGGCTGGCAATATGGCTCCGGGAACGGTTACCTTTCCGATTGCGACCAGCGGCGTGCCAACGGGATATGCAACAAGCACTGCGATGATTGGAGCTTCCAGCGGACTGGCCTGCGTGGTCGATCAAACCTCCGGGTATGCCCCCAACAACTATGAGATGGCACCCTACACTGTCGTCGATGCGACTCATCTACAGATGACACTAAATAAGCCGCATCAGATTTCAGCTACGTTGGCATTTGGAGGACTGTGTGGATACGGACTGGAAGAGACTGTCGATACCGTGAACGGAATTCGCCAGTTGTTTCCTGTGGTTGGCTCAACCTCTGCGACGAGTCTGTATTACGCAGCAGGAAATACTGCGGTGGTTGGAATTACAAACCAGACATCAGGATTTCTCAATCTGAATGTGGCTATTGCATCTACAGCCCGAAGCGGTAATGTTGTAACTGTAACTACGCCGGGAAATTTGCCCAAGGATATTAATGGACTTACTGTAACGATTGCTGGCGTTACCGATAGTAGCTATAACGGAAGCTATATTGTAACTACTACCGGAGGAAATTCGTTTACCTATGCGCAGACCGGCGCAAACAGCTCGAGTTCTGGTGGAACGGCTTCTGTGCTAACAGGTGGATTTGCGCTTTATCCGATGGCCGAAGTCCTCAGCGTCTTCGATCAGGCGGCAAGGAGCGTGGACGGGCAGATGACGCTTGCGCCAAACAACGTGGCGTGGGCTACCAATGACACGGTGGAGCAGCCGCATTATTACCAGGAGTACGTAGGCGCAGACATCGAGTTTGTTGGACAATATGTTCCGCGACCATCCGTAACCTTGCGCGCTGGAATGCAGTACCAGGATAATAATGGACCGGGACTTATCGGCTGGTCTATTGCAAATGCCGCTCCTGCGACGAATTATTTCGGATACGGCGGCACACATGGCGTTCCCGATGATGCCTACGAGGCGACTGGTATCTGGAATCGCACGATGAACCTGACCGCTGGAGAGGACGCTGTCTTCGCAATTCAATGCAACCTGCACGGATGTGGTAACTGGAACTCTGGCTACAATTTATTCGAACTCCAGAGCAGTGCAGGGAGTGATCTGGTGCAATATTCTCCAACCGCCAGCTTGCTATCAGTCAACATGCGAGGAACGGGATACAGCTTTACTCCGCAGGCGTTTACTGCGGGAACGATCAATGTTGGAAATCTGAATGCGACAACGATCAACGGGGCGGCCGTGGGGGGAAGTAGCGGCATTACAGGACTGACCGCAGGCTATATTCCGCTGGCCGGGTCAGCCACAACGCTGACGGAAAACTCACATCTGGATGATGGAGTTACTACCGCTGGAACGATCACCAGTAGTGAGCAGATCACCGTCAATACATCAAACATGACCAGCCTTCAAGTGAATAGCAGCAACGCGCAAGGATCAACAATCCAAATGGGTGGGTCAGCAGCAGGGGTAGATTCGTGGGGAATATCGGATTTAAGCCCGTATGCATCTACTGCTTATGGCTCAGCTATCGCGATAGGAAACTTCACTACAGGCGTTTATTCATGGCTAATGACCGCATCAAATTCAGGAAGCGGGGTTAGTTCATTCATGGATGGGATGGTGATTGGGTGGTCTGCAACAAGTAGCGTTACTGTTCACTCCATGGACACGGGAATCTCCCGCACAGCAGCCGGAGCGATAGCCGTTGGCAATGGGACAGCGGGTGATGCGAGCGGGACAGTTGCAGCCAAGCTGTATCAAGGGCCAGCGACGGCACCCACTGGCTCTTGCTCCACTTCTGGCTGGGCGTTCTCGCAGGATGGTCATGCAACCTTCTGCAATGGCTCGACGTGGGTAACAAAAATATAGTCAGGCACGATGTTTGCGCCTGAAACACGATCCCGCCCTTCTTCGTTATTCGCAGAGGGGCGGGACTAATCGATCCGAGGGCACGGGTGGGGCGTTTCGATGAACGAGGTCGTATATAGTCATGAAGAACTGTTGGAATTCGGGAAAATTTTGGATCAGTCGTTTGCAGGAACGAATGGAGAAACAACCTCAATATATTTAGCGCATCAGTTGCTTAGAATTCGGGATCGCACTGGTAAAGAGAGTGCGTTGGCGGCAAACACAGTTCAAGCTGAATTTGAGCGCAATCGGAAGACTCAAAACATTGTTGTAAAAGCGCGTCAGATGGGGATGACGACGTGGGTAGCCGGGCGATTTTTTCTCAAGACGATTACCGCTCCCGGCGTGTTGACGGTACAGGTGGCGCAGACGCGCGAGGCGGCGGAAGGAATCTTTCGCATGGTGCAGCGATTCTGGGAGTGTCTTCCGTTAGAGATGCGCAAGGGATGTCTGCGACGAAGCAGGGCGAACGTTGGTCAGATGATCTTCCCCAATCTGGACAGCGAATTTCGCGTGCTGAGCGCATGCGATGAGAGCGCGGGGCGTGGACTGACGGTGCAGAACATGCATTGCAGCGAGGTGTCGCGCTGGCCTGGCGACGCTGCGGCGACCTTGGCTGGGCTGCGCGCTGCGCTGGTTCCCGGCGGAGAGATGGTGATTGAGAGTACGCCGAACGGTGCGTATGGGTGCTTCTACGAGGAGTGGCAGCAGGCGGAGGAGAAGGGAGTGGCGAAGCACTTTTTCCCTTGGTGGATGGAGGACGCTTATGTGTCGGCTGCGGCTACGAACCTACGCGCAGACGAGATTGAGCTAAAAGCCAAACATGATCTGACTGATGCGCAGATTGGCTTTCGTCGCGGGCTTGAGGCGAGCTATCGGGGGTTGCGGACGCAGGAGTTCGCCGAAGATGCCGAGCTATGCTTTCGCTCAACCGGCGAGTGCTGCTTCGACATAGAAGCGGTGGAACGGCGTTTGTCCAGGGTATCCGATCCGGTGGAGACGCGGCGCGACGGCGCGCTGCGAATCTGGCTTCCGGCCTTACCGGATCGGGAGTATCTGGTTGCGGTCGATACTGCGGGAGGCGGACCGACTGGAGACTTTGCCGCCGTGCAGGTACTCGATATGGCCACCGGGATGCAATGCGCTGAGTTGCAGCAGCGGATTGGCATGCTGGAGTTGGCGCACGTTGCTGCGTCTTTGGGACGAGAGTACGGCGGTGCAGGCGGAGCGGCTCTGATCGCCGTGGAGCGCAATAATCATGGGGCCGGCGTACTTGCGTATCTGGACGCCATAGAGAAGTATGCCTATGTGTACGAGCAGGCAGGAGTGGCCGGATGGCTGACCTCGGCTGGCTCCAAGCCTGCGATGATTAGTCGTATGGGAGCGCTGCTGGTAGAGTCTCCAGAGCTTTTTCTAAGCAAGTCGCTGCTGGGGGAGTGTCGAACGTTTATTAGTCATCCGGGAGGCGGCACGGGAGCGGCCAATGGCGCGCATGACGACTGCCTGATGGCGATGGCCATGGGGCAGGCGGTTCGCGCCGAGAGGTTGCAGAACGGCTCCTACAAGATGCGCGTGGCCTGAGTGCAGTATTCTTCAGAAGCGAGGTCGGTTCGTTGGCAGTGCTTGCGGTACAGGCAATTCGGAGAATGCGGGGCGGAGCGCAGAGTCAGTTGATGCTGGGCGCCGATGGCAAGCTGTGGGTTGTGAAGTTTCAAAACAACCCGCAGCACCTGCGCGTGTTGGCGAATGAACTGATCGCAACGCGACTGGCGCAGGCCGCTGGATTGACCGTGCCTGCGACCGACGTGGTCGAGGTGACGGAGTGGCTCATCGCAAACACGCGCGACATGTACATTGAACTGCCGCACGGACAGAGCGAGAGGTATCGCGCGGGACTACAGTTTGGCAGTCAGTTCGTCGGCGGATTGATGCCCGGTCAGGTGGTGGACTATCTTCCCGAGCAGCAGTTGGAGGAGGTTCGCAACCTGCCGGAGTTCGCCGGAATGCTGGCACTGGATAAGTGGACCGGCAACTGCAATGGTCGTCAGGCGGTGTTCGATCGCAAGCCGCGCGAGCGGAAATATCGCGCGACGTTCATCGATCAGGGATACTGCTTTAACGCAGGCGAGTGGAACTTTCCCGATCCG
Organism: Acidobacteriaceae bacterium; assembly: GCA_031296325.1. Lineage (GTDB taxonomy): Bacteria > Acidobacteriota > Terriglobia > Terriglobales > Acidobacteriaceae > Edaphobacter. Next base: position 29,432 of record JARLFY010000073.1, read on the forward strand.
CCGCTACGTGGCGTCTACGCGCGCAATCGCGTGTATGCCGGGGTGACGGGATGGAAGAGCTTTGAACCCTGGCTGAGCCGCATGGAGACGATGGAGGCGGACAAGTTGTGGGCCATCGCGGAGATGGTTCCTCCGGAATGGTACGGGGGCGATACCGCCGTCATCGAACAGTTGATGGAGAAGATGTTGCTGCGGCGCAGTCGCTTGCGTGATTTGATTGGTTCGTTTCGGGATTCAAGTCGGGAACCATTCCCGATGTGGGAGAAGAAGACCAGCGTATGCGTTCCGGCACAGTTTGCACACGATGCCGTTGGGAAGTTTGTAATGTGATTTCCTGGGCAGAGTTATATGTTTTTTGTCGGATGGGGATTTTTAGAAATTTATTGTTGTGATGGATTTTGAATTGCAGATAGGAATCTGTGGTTCAAGGAGGTCGAAGGGGATGGACCGAGTGACATGCGAGTTCTTTCTCATCCGCTATGTGCCGGATGCGGTGAAGGGCGAGTATACGAATATCGGAGTTCTGCTGCGAGAGGCAGGCCGAGAGGAGAGCGCCCGAGTGCGTTTTACCCGCGACTGGAGCCGAGTTCGCTGCATGGATGCAGACGCGGACCTTGCCCTGTTTGAGGCTTTGGAGGGCGAGATCGAGACGCGTCTGCGGCTGGGCGCGGCGGACAACAAGCCCATGATCGGGGTTATTCAGGATACGTTTTCCAACTCCATCCAGATGACCGACGGGCGCGCCTGTCTGGCCGAGAACGTGGCGGCGGAGATGGATCTGCTGATGCAGTTGTATGTGGAGCCGCTGCGCAGCAAGCAACCGCGCAAGCGAACGGGGCGCGCTTCGATTGCAGCGGCGATGCGAACCCACTTCGAGCGCGCTGGCGTGTGGGCCTTGATGCGCAAGGGGATTCCCGCTGCGCTGTACACGCTTCCCGGAGATCCGATGAAGATCGATTGTGGCTATCGGCCCAACGGCGTCATCAAGATGTTCCACGCCGTCTCGCTGGAGGGCGATGTAGAGGCGGCCAAGGTTCTCGCGTACTCTGCGCCCCAGTTGCGCGCTGGAGTGACGCGCGTGGAGGGAGCCAAACTGGAGTTGACCGCAGTGGTGGAACCGATCCGCGCGGTCTCGAAGGAAGACGAGCAGAAGCATGAGTTTGATGCGGAGAGTGCGGAGCGATACCGCTTCGGCGTAGAGACGATGGAGAGTCAGCAGATTCGCGTATTGACGATCAACGATCTGGCGCGCGCGGCGCAGGCGGCGCGAGTCGATCTGCGAATTTGAAGGAAAAGGCTTAACCCCGATTTGCACCGATTGCACAGATTTAAACGAAGAGGATTACTGCGGAGAGACGGGTCATTCATATTCGATATACATCTTTACTTGGAGCTTTTTTAGCAACGGTGTAGAGTTTTGCGCGGCGAACAAAATGCGGGGATTCTTCGCTGCGCTCAGAATGACAATTTCATCTATTTATACGGCATTATGAAAATTACTTACATCGGTGTAAATCGGTGTTAATTTTTTAGGCTTTAGTCGGAAGGCAATCGCGGAAGGCACAGCAGATTTTGCTGTGCCATTTTTATTGCAACTAACCAGATTGAAAGGGGTGAGGACGTGGGTCTTCGAACAAGAGTTACGGATGCATTGCAGAAGCTGGCAGGAGTCGATGGAACGACAGGAGACGCAACCGCAATGGATGCGGCGGCGGGGGATGCGACCAGGGGCGAGAGGAAGACTATGATGTTGCCCTCGATCCTGAGTCCGTACAGTCAGAGCAGGGCTGGGCAGAACGCGACGCCCAAGCCGACTTCCGCGAATCTGCGGAAGTTTGCCGAGACGCCGGTGGCCCGGCGCGCGATCAATGTGGTCAAGGACAGAATCGCCAGCATGGATTGGAAGATCAAGCTGCGGCGCGGCTACAGCAACGTCGATGTCCCGGAGGCGGCGGCGCGCATGCAGATCCTGCGGCGCTGCCTGGAGGAGCCGAACGTCAGCGACAGCTTTCGTACGCTCTTCGAGCAGGTGTTGGAGGATCTTCTCGTCGGCGGCTTCGGCTCGGTGGAGATGGAGGCGACCGGCGACGAGTTGCGTCCCTTCCATCTATGGGCGGTCGATGGCGCGACCATCGAGATCGACGTTACATGGAATGGCGATCCGGCGAAGCCTCGCTATGCGCAGGCGCGCGGTGGACTTGCGAACAAGAATCCTGTTCCTCTGCTGGACGATGAGTTGATGTATATTCGCCTGAATCCGCGCAGTCATACGCCGTTCGGGCTGGGTCGGCTTGAGGTCGCCTTCGAGACCGTCAATCAGTTTCTGAGCGCGAATCGCTATGCCGGACGACTCGCCAGCAACTCCGTGGTGCAGTATGCGCTGTGGCTTAACGAGGCGACGCCGGAGCAGCACGACCGCCTGATTCGCTGGTGGCAGGACGAGATCGAAGGCACAGGCCGCGTTCCCATCCTCAGCAGCGAGCAGAAGCCCGAGGTGTTGCGCTTTGCCGGCGGCACCGACGCCGACCTGCGCATTCAGTGGCAGGAGTTTCTGCTGCGCATGATCGCCAACGCGTTTGAGCTTCCGCCGATGCTGCTCGGCATGCAGGCCGACGTGAATAAATCCACTGCGGGCGAGATGGCCGACGAGGCCTTTCAGAGCGCGATTATTCCCGTCGCCAAGCTGCTCGCCGAACACATCACGCGCGACTTGTTTGCCAAGAAGCTGGGCTGGCGCGAGTTTGAATTTACCTTCAACGATCTGGAGACGCGCGACGAGATGGAGGAGCTACAGATTCAGACTGAACTTCTGAAGGCGGGCGTTCTTACGGTGGAGGAGGTGCGCGAGATGCGTGGGCTGCCCAAGCTGGGAACGGTGGTGGCATCGTGATTCTGACTATCGACAACATGAATGGAGGCGGTGCCATCGACTACACCGCGGTCCTCTCTGCGGATGCGCCCTTCACCATCGAGCGAGTGCTGAACACGCCCTCGCGCTGCACGGGAACGCTGGAGGTTGGCTCCCTGGCCAACCCCGGTGCCTCCTCGACGCTGCCTGTGCCTGTACGGCGCGGGCGCGTCGTGGTTACGGCGGCCAGCGGAACCGTTTTATTCACGGGCTATCTTGCGACTGAGCCGGTTCCTGTCTATGTGGGCGTCGGGCTGGCGGGGCCGGTCTATCGCGTTGCGTTTTCTGCGATCAGCGATGAGTGGCTGCTGGACAAGCAATCTCTCACGCTGACGGCGGATGGCTTTACGGTACCTGCTGGCTCCCTGCTTCAGGAGCTTACGCAGCGTACTGCCGCCAACGTGCTGACCACTGCGCAGGTGCAGAGCGGCAGGCCCATCGGCGTCTTCACGCCGCAACCGACACAGCCCTGGTCCACCAATGCAGGCGGCATTGCTGGCTCTACTTATGCGGCGTATCGCGTGCTGAATGGCGCGCTCAGCATGAGTCCCATTGGCTCGGTCACGCACACACTCGACTTCGATGCGGGCCAGAGCGATGGAACTCTTCAGGTCGCTGCGTTGCAGACTGCGATGGTCAAAGAGCTGGCCAACGACGTTACGCTTAGTGGCCAGATCGAGCCGACGGCCTATGTCTCCGAGATGTTTTTAGGCGATGGCACAACGACCGTCTTCACGCTATCGGACGAGCCGTTTCGCACCAGCAAGCCGACGCTGCTGGCGGACAGCTTCAATCAGCCTGCCTTCAACACACAGATCTGGAACGTCGCTGATCCCGGCTCGCATCTCTCGCTTTGCGGCGCAGGACTCGTTCTCTCTGGCGGCAATGGCTACGACGGACAGACCACGCTGACCGCCATCGATCCGGTGGAGATGGGCGGATCGCTGGTCGTCGAGGCGGGCAAGGTGCAACTCACCTCACCCTCGGACGGCGTTCTCTGCGGCCTGTACTCCGGGGCCACGCAGCGCAGCAACTGCTTCGCCGGATACAACGTGCGGCAGAGTGGCGGCGCGACCATCCTCACTCCCTTCGTCAATGGCGCGGAGGTTGGCACCACTTACACACTGCTCTCTGGTCACACCTACACCTTCCGCATTCGGCTGCATAGCCCGGAGGTGCAGCGCGTGATGCAAACCTACTACACGCGCGTCGATGGAGCGGTTGAATCCTTCGGCGGCGGACTGGTAGCCGCGCCGATGCAGTTGCTCTTCGACCTGATCGATCTGGGCGATGCTTCCAATACGCCCGCAACGGTTCTATACGATGGCGCGGTTACGACCTCGCCCGCAAGCTGTAGCTTTGCGGCGATTGATTCGGTTCAGCTCACTGGCTCGATGGGCTTTTGCAGCGTTACGCAGAGTGGATCCGCGTGGGTCGTCAGCACGTTGCCCAGTGGCGCAAGCGAGACGCGCCTGATTGGAATCGCTGGCGAAGGCGTCGATTGCAAGATCGCCGCTACTGGCGTCATGACGTTTTTTGCTGGTCGCGTACCTGTTGCAGGGGAGGTTATCACCGTCTCATATCGCCTTCGTTCGCGCTCCATTGCTCGCCTTGAAGACGCAGCAAGCGTCGCCGCCGAGGCTTCCGCTGGTGTGTCAGGAACCGCGCGTTGGCTGGGTAAAGTCGTGCGGCCCCTCGCTCGGTCGAGCGCCGATTGCGAGAGCGCTGCGCAGGCCGTTCTCAGCTTCGCATCCAGCCGCGCCGCCGCCATTGCTGGAAGCTACACGTCCATCAATCCTGTCGCAGATGTATGGCCCGGCGATGTTCTGAGCATCACCGCCAATGGACAGATGATCAACACAGTCGTCCGTCAGGTCGCCATTGCAGACGGAGCCGCATCGCCCGAAGTCCTGATCTATCGCATCGCCTTTGCAAACGACTGGGCAGAGACTCTGGGCGTGACTCTCTCGGAGGCAATCGCGACCGATGCGTTTCTTCCGACGACAGCTCTTATTGCGTCGGGAGCAGTGCTGGCAAACCTGCAACAGTTGACCGTGACCAGCGCTACTACAACGGCATTGCAGATCGACGCAGGAATCGCTCCCCCCACCGGCGGCGGCTTTGAAGTTCGTCTGCGCGACGGGGACTTCGGAGCGGGCGTGGATCAGAATCTGGTGCTTCGCAGCCCGGTTCGCAACTTCACCATTCCTCGCTCGGCGCAGGTCGAACGCTACTACGTCCGCATGTACGACGGCTCAACTCCGCCGCTCTACTCGCGTCTCTCCAGCGCAGTCTTCACCAATCTACCGGTCGCGTAACCCGCCCCGAAGGAGCAACAACATGACAGATTTCGAGGGTCAGGTTCTCGCCGACCTGAGCGTACTCAAGAGCCAGATGGAACAGGTCATGGGCATCGGGCAACCAGGCCGGCTCGCGCAACTGGAGGGCCGCATGCAAGAGCACGAGATGACCATGCAACGGATGAAAGGAATCGCAGGAGCCTTTGGCGTTCTGCTCACCGTCGCCCACATCGCCATCGACTTCCTCATCGGAAGACGTTGAACCAAGGACCATAGGCACTAAACCAAGGGCCAACGGCCCGCTCTATACCAGCCTGGGGCGCAGCCCCAGGTAAACGTACAACACAAAGACTGAGGGCTGAAGGCCCGACCTATTCTGCTGCGAATTTTAGAGACAGGCAACTGGAGCATTTTCACTAATGGGATAGAGTCCGTGGCACGAGCGAAAAGCAGATTCCTCCGCTGCGCTACGGAATGACAAACATAAGGCTACGGAATGACAAACACGATTGCTTTATCGCCATAGTGGAAATGCTCTAAACCAATGCACCCCCAGGCGGAGGGAATGGTTCAGGCTACTCCGGAAAGGCGGTCGTTGGTGGTTTGACTGGGCACGATCGGCTGGCTCGCCACGGGCTTCGCCTCTGCTGCGGGGCGGTTTCCTTCTGCCGCAGACTCTGGCGCTGTGGGCCGAGGAGCAGAGGCGTTTGCGGTCATCTTGTTTTTGTAGCACTGACGGCAGAGGACGGGACGACCTTGCGTTGGCTTGAAGGGGACGGTGGTTGATATGCCACACTCTGAACACTCGGTGCGCGTCTCGGTACGCGAGATGCCAGCCGCCACTGGCGCGCCGGTCGCCGGATTTATCCCGCGCGCGCCACGTTTGGACTTGCACGGCTTGCAGCGCTTCGGATCGTTCTTGAACTGCTTTTCCAGAAAAAACAGTTGCTCGTCAGCGGTGAAGATAAATTCACCCCCGCAATCACAGCAGGTCAGGATTCGGTCTATGAATTCAGATTCCATACCGCAACTCCTGTGGTATGGAATAGGATGATCTTCCACGGCAACGCGATTCCCGGATGCAGAAAAATTTCCAATTATTTGTTCTTGAGATGTGTGGGGCCTGCGTCGCGGAGGGGCGACGACTGTTTTTTATTTTGCCAGCGGCTCAGGCTTGAGCGGCACCAGCATCTTCCGATCCGGGGAGTGGTCGGGAAGATTAATGGAGGCCGCCAGCTCCGGTTGGAAGCGGCGGCCATCCCGTTTTTAGAGGAGCAGAATTAGTCCTGTTCCTTGCGAATCTTCTTGCGATTGCGCTTGCGAGCAAGCGCTTCTTTCACGCGCTTCTTCTCGCCTGGCTTCAGATAGAAGGAATGACGCTTGACTTCCTTGATGATGTCTTCGGTCTGAACCTTCCGTTTGAAGCGGCGCAGTGCGTTCTCCAGAGGCTCACCCTCTTGCACTCGAATCTCTGCCAAGATTGATACACCTCCAAATCGTCCCAATAGGGCAGTCTTCAGGATACCGCAGAATCGGTCGAATGGGGCTATTTTCTGCGCAAAGTTTCCATTCCCCGTTGACGCGAGCCAGAGTTTGCCGGGTTGCGGTATCCTTGTTGCCTATGAAACTCCGGGTTTGCGCCGCGTTTTTGCTGTCTTCCCTTCTGATCCCCCCCCCTGCATTCGGGCACTCGCGGCGTTCTCCAACGGCCTCTGGCAATCCCGATCTGCGCACTGGCATCCACACTCTGGATGTAGCTCCGGCCTGGTCCGGCCAACCCGTTGGTTTCGCTCTGTTGACGCGGGGAAACCAGCAGTTTGTCGCCTTCTACGATGCAGAACGTCGCATGACGCTGGCCCAGCGCACTCTGGGAGAACACCGCTGGAGCTTCACCGTTCTGCCCAGCACACTCGGCTGGGACAGCCATAACTACATTACGATGGCGATGGATCGCGAGGGATACCTGCACGTCGCGGGCAACATGCACGCCTCGCCGCTGGTCTACTTTCGCAGCGCTCGGCCTTACGACGCGTCGTCGATGGAACGCGTCTCCGCCCTGACCGGGAAGAACGAGGAGCGCGTCACCTACCCAGTCTTCAACTACGCACCGGATGGGACGTTGCTGTTTCAATATCGCAGCGGAAGCAGCGGGTCGGGAGACACCTATCGCGACCGCTACGACGAACGCACCAGAAGCTGGCACCCTCTCACCGAACAGCCGCTCTTCTTCGGCGGGGCGAGGATGAATGCGTATCCTCTGGATGTGGTGCGAGGGCCGGATGGCTGGTACCACCAGTTCTGGGTCTGGCGCGACAAGCCGTTGGCGGAGACCAATCACGACCTGAGCTACGCGCGCAGCCGCGACCTCGTCCACTGGGAGACGGCGGCGGGAACTCCCCTCACCCTGCCTCTGACCATCGCAACTCCCGGCCTCATCGTCGATCCGGTTCCGTCCCGCGGGGGTCTGCTCAATGGAACGCAGGCCGTCGGTTTCGATGCCTTTGGCGGGCTTGTACTCTCCTATTTGAAGTACGACTCGGCGGGCAAGACGCAGCTCTACTTCGCCCAGTGGGAGCATGGTCGCTGGATCAATCAGCAGGCCACCAACTGGAACTACCGCTGGGACTTTCACGGCATGGGCAGTCTGGTCAACGAGATCCACATCGGCCCATTGCGCGCAGTGGGGGGCAAGCTGACCATCGCGATCAACCACAAGGTCTACGGCTCTGGAGTCTGGGAGGTTGATCCCGTCACCATGCGTCTGCGAGGCAAGCTGTCGATGGCCGGCGAAGAAGGCGAGGATTCCAGTGCATCCGAGAATGGATTGATGGAACGATCTGCGGCGGATCTTGGAGGCTCACGCACGGATGGCGTTACTTATCGTCTGAGTTGGAAGACGCTGCGCCAGAACCGCGACAGGCCGCAGCCCGAAGGCCCTCCACCGCCCTCCATGCTCCACCTCGTTCTGTCGCAGTAGAGCGAGCTATTTGTCGTCGTCCGAATCGTCGATCAGAGTCATCTTGACGCTCGTCGGCAGGGTGCGCGTGAAGGCTGCGAGTTCGGCGCGCATCGTTACTGGATCGCCCACCGCAGTTCTATAAATATTGACGCAGGGGTGCCAGATCGAGGTCAGGCGACTGGTAATACACATCGTTCCAAGCAGGGTCCAGTCATCGGGAGCGCCTTCTTCGTACCATTCGGGATAGATAATCGCCAGCCCAGCGTTGTGCGCAGCCGTGATCTCGTCCAGCCAGCCAGCGTTCTTGTGCGTCTCCTGCGCAGCCTCGGGCGAGGCGAGTCCCCACAGATCCAACACCGAGACTCCCGCAGGCCGACGGTAGCTCACCCATCCCAGATCGTTCACCGCAACGGTTTTGCCGTAGAACTCCGCCACAAAGCGATGCATCTGATACTGCTGCTGATAGACGTTGCTGGCCGCCGCCGCAGTCTGCCAGAGCGCGGATTCATAAGGAATAGCCAGCACAAGCAGAAGAAGAATAACGCGACCCGTTCGCCTCGGCGTTGCTGTCGAACACAACGCCGTCGCAGCCACCAACGCGGTGAAGATCATGGCGTAGTCTTCGTAGCGATGGAACCAGTAAGAGCGTCCGACGAACAACTGGAGCAGCGCCGCCAGCAGCGCTCCGCCCAGCACAAATCGTCGAGCGCGCTGCCTCTCTCGCCGCGCCAGCGAGATGAGTAGAAGCAGGAGTGCAAGCTGTCCCCACCACGCATACTCGTGGACGCACACTCCGTACAAACTCAAGACCTTCGCCATCGCCGTGCTGCCGTGGGCCGAGGAGAGATGCGCCTTCACCATCACCGAGCAGGGCAATGCGGGCAATCCGCGGGAGAGCAGGAAGCAGGAGAACAGCGCGGGGCCGATCAGGCTGATTCCCAGCAGCTTCAGCGCCGCGCGCCAACGCTGCTGGCCGTAGAGCACTACTGCGACGGCCGCCACCAGAGCGAAGTTCTCATAGCGCACCATCGGCCCGAAGGCCGCAGCGCACAGACACCACGCAGGAATTCGGCGACCGGAAAAGGCCTCCAACACTCCCGCCGCGCAGAGGATCGCCAGCAGGACCTGCAGGCCGTGTTCCATGCCGATAAAGGTTAACCCAACCAGATTGGCCAGCAACATCAGCGCCGCCGCAAGAACGAAGCGGCCAAGCCACTCGATCCGCCGCGAAGCCGCAGAAACCGCTTCTCCAGCGACTCCTGCGCGGGGCTGCCAGCCATCGACGATGCGGCCAAGCCACCACGCTGCGGTTCCGCAGAACAATATATTCCAAAGCAGCGGAAGGTACTGATTGCAGGCTCGGTTAGAGAATGGAGTCAGAAGAAACGGCCAGAGGATGCTCGACGAGGGCGACGATGCCTCGCTCAGATTGATCCCGTAGTGTCCATGGGCGATGCTCTGCGCCAGCGCAAGGTGGATGTAGGGATCGTCGAGCGTGTAGGTGAAGACTCCGCCGTCGCGGTGCAGAATAAGCAGCAGCAGACCAACCACCACGACCAGATACAGAGCCACGCAGGCTGGTGCAACGGAGCGCATCGGTCTTTGCATCGATTCGCTTTGTTGCACAGCCTTGCCTTCTCCCTGAGCTACTGTTGCAAGATCGTCGTCCACCGAATCACTATACCATTCCGCTTTCGTCGAGCGATCCATCCGGCATCCGGTCGAACAAACGCGGGCTTGCTATTGCGAAAGGCCGCCTCGATATGGATCGAGACGGCCTTGTGTGATTCGGGTTTGCATACGATGTGGCTTGCGTTCGACGGATTCGAGCTTACACCAGTACGCGTTTGCCCATGGACTGCGGTTCTTCCTTGGCGGTCAGGTAGCGGTCGACGGCTGCGGCGGCCTTGCGGCCCTCCGAGATCGCCCAGACCACCAGCGACTGGCCACGGCGCATGTCTCCAGCGGCGAAGACTCCCTCGACCGAGGTGGCGTAGTTCTCGTCCGTGGCGACGTTGCCGCGTCCGTCCAGCTTGACGCCCAACTGCTCGAGCATTCCCGCGTGAACCGGGCTGAGGAAGCCCAGAGCCAGCAGGACGAGGTCGGCTTCCAGCGTGAACTCCGATCCCGCAACGGGAGTGAAGCTCGGCGGAGGACCGACGCGCACAGCCTGAATCTGCTTGACGCGACCGTTCTCGTCGCCGAGGAACTTGATGCTGTTGATGCCCCAGTCGCGGATTCCGCCCTCTTCGTGGCTGGTCTCGGTGCGCAACTGTAGCGGCCACATCGGCCACGGCGTGGAGTCCGCGCGAGACTCGGGCGGCTTGGGCATGATCTCGAACTGGTGAACGCTCTTGGCTCCCTGACGCAGGCTGGTTCCGAGGCAATCGGCCCCGGTATCTCCTCCGCCCAGAATGATGACGCGCTTGCCCTCGGCGCTAATGGAGATCGACTCATCGACCACGTCGCCCTGGCAGCGATGGTTCTGCTGCGGCAGGAACTCCATGGCGAAGTGAATTCCCTTCAACTCGCGTCCGGGAATATTCAGGTTGCGCGGACGCTCCGAGCCTCCGGCCAGCAGAACGGCATCGAACTCGTCGAGCAGAGCCTCCACCGAGACGTTTACGCCCACATGAGCGTTGGTCACAAAGGTCACACCCTCGGCGCTCATCTGCTCCAGACGACGGTCGATGACGTGCTTCTCCAGCTTGAAGTTGGGGATGCCGTACCGCAACAGCCCGCCGATGCGATCGTTCTTCTCGTAGACCGTGACGGAGTGGCCAGCGCGGCGCAGTTGCTGCGCGGCGGCCAGTCCCGAAGGTCCGCTGCCGACGACGGCAACGCGGCGACCGGTGTTGGCCTCGGGCGGCTCGGGATGAATCCAGCCCTCTTGCCAGGCGCGTTCGACGATGCCACGCTCGATCTGCTTGATCGAGACGGCTGGCTCGGTGATGGCGAGAACGCAGGCTGCCTCGCATGGCGCGGGACAGATGCGCCCGGTGAACTCGGGAAAGTTGTTGGTCGCGTGGAGACGGCGAATCGCGCTCTCCCAGCGACCGTTGTAGACCAGATCGTTCCAGTCGGGGATGATGTTGTTGACCGGACAGCCCGTGTGACAGAAGGGAACGCCGCAATCCATGCAGCGAGCGCCCTGCTCCCGCTGTTTCTTCTCGCCGAAGGGCTCATAGATGTCCAGCCAGTCTTTGAGCCGATCCTCGACCTTGCGTCGCGTAGGCTGTTCGCGTTGAATCTCAAGAAAACCGGTTACTTTACCCATTCTGCACCTGCCCTGCCGCCACTAGGGGCGACGAAGTTGTGGAGTCGCCGGTGATCGGCGCAATGTAGACCGACTCGGCGCGAGGAACTCCTAGTACCCGCTTGTGTTCGTGCGGAAAGACCTTGATGAAGCGAGCCTGCGTCGTGTCCCAGTGCTCCAGAATCCATGCCGCCTGCGGGCTTCCGGTCAGGTCGATGTGGCGCTGGAGCAGGCCACGCACCAGATCCAGATCCTCGGCCAGAGCCAGCGGCTCCAGATCGACCCCCGCGCGGTTGCAGCGGTGGGTGGAGAAGTCTCCCACGTCATCGTAGACAAACGCTCGACCGCCGCTCATTCCTGCGGCGAAGTTGCGTCCCGTCGCTCCCAGCACGACGACCGTGCCGTTGGTCATGTACTCGCAGCCGTGGTCGCCCACGCCCTCGACGACCGCCGTCGCTCCCGAGTTGCGCACTGCGAAGCGTTCACCCGCGATGCCGCTGAAGAAGGCCTCGCCGGCGGTCGCTCCGTAGAGAACGACGTTGCCGATCAGGATGCTCTCTTCGGGCAGGAAGCTCGAAGTCTTCGGAGGATAGACGATGATCCGTCCGCCGGAGAGTCCCTTGCCGACGTAGTCGTTGGAGTCGCCTTCCAGTTCCAGCGTAACTCCCGCCGGGACGAAGGCTCCGAAGCTCTGTCCCGCCGAGCCGTGGAAGCGGAAGTGAATCGTATCGTTGGGCAGACCCTCTGCGCCGTAGCGCTTTGCAATCTCGCCGCCCAGCATTGCGCCGACCGTGCGGTTCACGTTGCGAATGGCGAAGCTGCCGATGACCGGAGTCTTCGACTCCAGCGCGGGCTTGGCCTGCGCGATCAAAGCGTGATCGAGAGCCGTCTCCAGCCCGTGATCCTGCGCCTGTGTGCGACGCCGTCCCACATGCGAGGGCAACGCCGGAGAGAAGAGAATCGACGAGAGATCGACGCCCTTGGCCTTCCAGTGCGCGTCGGCGACCACCGCGTCGATGCAATCGACCCGGCCCACCATCTCGTCGACGGTGCGGAAGCCCAGCTTCGCCATATGCTGGCGCATCTGCTCGGCGATGAAGAAGAAGAAGTTGACGACGTTCTCGGGCTGGCCCTTGAACTTCGCGCGCAAGACCGGATCCTGCGTCGCAATGCCCACCGAACAGGTGTTCAGATGGCACTTGCGCATCATGATGCAGCCCATCGTAATCAGCGGCATGGTGGCAAAGCCGAACTCTTCGGCACCCAGCAGAGCGGCGATCACAACGTCGCGCCCGGTCTGTAGCTTGCCGTCGGTCTGCACCTTGATGCGGCTGCGCAGATCGTTGAGCAGCAGAACCTGCTGCGTCTCGGCCAGACCGAGTTCCCACGGCAGGCCGGCGTGCTTGATCGAACTCTGCGGCGATGCGCCGGTGCCGCCGTTGTCGCCGGAGATCAGCACCACGTCGGCGTGGGCCTTGGAGACACCCGCAGCCACCGTGCCGACTCCCGCCTCGGAGACCAGCTTCACCGCGATGCGCGCCTGCGGATTCACGTTCTTCAGGTCGTAGATCAGTTGGGCCAGATCCTCGATTGAGTAGATGTCATGATGCGGCGGAGGCGAGATCAGCCCCACGCCAGCGATCGAGTAGCGCATCTTCGCGATGATGTCGTCGACCTTGTGGCCGGGAAGCTGGCCACCCTCGCCGGGCTTTGCGCCCTGCGCCATCTTGATCTGAATCTCGTCGGCGTTGACCAAGTAGTTCGCGGTAACGCCAAAGCGTCCGCTGGCGACCTGCTTGACCGCGCTGCGTCGCAGATCGCCGTTGGCGTCGCGCTTGAAGCGTTCTGGATCCTCGCCGCCCTCGCCGGTGTTGGACATGCCGCCGATACGGTTCATGGCAATCGCCAGCGTCTCGTGCGCCTCCTTGCTGATGGAGCCGAAGCTCATCGCTCCGGTGGTGAAGCGCTTGACGATCTCCTTGGCTGGCTCAACCTCGTCGATGGAGAGAGGCGTTTCGGAGTACTTCAACTGCATCAGACCGCGCAGCGTGCAAAGGTGCTTGCTCTGCTGGTCGATCAGGTCGGTGTACTCCTGAAAGGTCGCCGGATTGTTCTGGCGCACGGCGATCTGTAGCTTGCTGATGGTTGCCGGGTTCAGCAGGTGATACTCGCCGCCCTCGCGATACGCGTACTGTCCGCCGACGACCAGATCGGTCTCCGACTCGGTCAGCGGCTGGAAGGCGTAGGCGTGCTTCATCTGCGCCTCGCGGGCCAAAACGTCCAGACCAACTCCCTCGATGCGAGAGGCTGTGCCGGAGAAGTATTGATCGATCAGCGACTTGTTCAGGCCGACGGCCTCGAAGACCTGCGCGCCGCGATAGCTCTGCAACGTGCTGATGCCCATCTTCGAGAAGGTCTTCATCAGGCCCTTGTTGATCGCCTTGATGAAGTTCTTCTCGGCGTACTCGGCGGTCACGTCGTCGGCCAACAGGCCGCGTCGCTTCATGTCGTGCAGCGTCTCGAAGGCCAGATACGGATTGATGGCGCTAGCTCCGTAGCCGATCAGCAGGGCGAAGTGCATGACCTCGCGCGGCTCTCCGCTCTCGATGATGAGAGCGACCTGCGTGCGCGTCTTATCCTGCACCAGACGGTTGTGAACCGCAGCCATCGCAAGCAGGCTGGGGATGGGAGCAAGCGTCGAGTTCACGCCGCGATCCGACAGAATCAGCAACGAGTAGCCCGCCTCCACCGCAAGCGCGGCGCGAGCGCTGAGGTCGCCGAGCGCATGCTTCAGACCGCGTTCGCCGTCCTCGGCGCGAAAGAGCGTGGGCAGAGTCGTCGCCAGAAGATCGCCCGACGAGACGCGGCGCAGCTTCTCCAGATCGCGATTGGTCAGGATCGGATGCGGCAGTTTCAGGGTGTGGCAGTTCTCGGGAGCCTCGTCGAGAATGTTGCGTTCGGTGCCGATGTAGCTGATCAGCGACATCACCATCTCCTCGCGGATCGGGTCGATCGGAGGATTGGTTACCTGCGCGAAGAGCTGCTTGAAGTAGCTGAAGAGCTGTTGCGGACGATCCGAAAGACAGGCCAGAGGAACATCCGAACCCATCGAACCCAGCGGCTCCTCACCCTTTGAACCCATCGGCCCCAGCAGAACCTTCAAATCTTCTTCGCTGTAGCCCGCAGCGCGCTGACGACGCAGCAACGTCTCCGGGTCGGACGAGATGACCTTCCACGGCTCGGGCAACTGGCCGAGCGTAACCTGCTGCTCCTTGAGCCACTCGCCGTAGGGCTGGCGACCGGCCAGAGACTTCTTGATCTCGTCGTCCGAGATGATGCGATGGCCAACCGTATCGACCAGAAACATGCGTCCCGGCTGTAGACGGCCCTTCTTGCGCACGTCCTCTGGAGGAACCTCAATGACGCCAGCCTCCGACGCCAAAACCACCAGATCGTCCTTGGTGACGATGTAGCGACCGGGGCGCAGTCCGTTGCGGTCGAGCGTCGCTCCGACCATGCGACCGTCGGTGAAGGCGACCGCCGCCGGGCCATCCCACGGCTCCATCAGCGAGGCGTGGTACTCGTAGAACGCGCGCTTCTCCTCGTCCATGTCGGGATTGCCCGACCAGGCCTCGGGGATCAGCATCGCCATCACATGAGGCAGCGAGCGACCGGACTGGAAGAGGAATTCAACCGCATTGTCGAGCGAGGCCGAGTCGCTGCCTCCGGGAGTGACCACCGGGTAGAGCTTCTCAATCTGGTCGCCAAAGAGATCGCTCTCCTGCACCGATTGCCGCGCATTCATCCAGCTCACATTGCCGCGAATGGTGTTGATCTCGCCGTTGTGCGAGACGTAGCGGAAGGGATGCGCCAGCTTCCAACTGGGAAAGGTATTGGTGGAGAAGCGCTGATGCACCAGGCAGAGCGCACTGGCTACGCGCTCATCGGCCAGATCAACGTAAAACTTCTCGATCTGCGGAGCCAGCATCAGCCCCTTGTAGACGATGGTCCGGCAGGAGAACGACGGAATATAGAAGTCGTTCTTGTCCTCGATCTTTGAGTGCAGAATCTCGTTTTCGGTGCGGCGGCGAACGATGTACAGAAGACGCTCGAAGGCCTCCTCGTCCATTCCATCGGGACGCGCCACGAAGAGTTGCTCGATGTAGGGCTGCGAGGCGCGGGCCTCACGCCCGATCAGGTCGCCATTGACCGGCATATCGCGCCAGCCCAGCAACGTCAGACCCTCGGCCTGCACCATGCGCTCGAAGACTCCCTCGCACTGGAGACGGCTGTGCTTGTCCACCGGCAGGAAGACCATGGCCACGGCGTAGCTTCCCGCCTCGCCGAGCTGCATTCCCTGCTTGGCGCACTCTTCCTTGAAAAAGACGTGAGGAACCTGAATCAGGATACCTGCGCCGTCGCCGGTCTCCGGGTCGCAACCCGCCGCGCCGCGATGGGTCAGGTTGATGAGCACTTCGAGACCCTTGCGGATAATCTCGTGGCTCTTCTCTCCGCGAATGCTCGCGACCAGCCCCATGCCGCAGTTATCATGCTCATTGCGTGGGTGATATAGCCCTTGCGGGACGGGGGTGCGTTGACAGCTATCCGATGTTTTCATAGCAACCTTCCGGTGCGGGAGTTCATTCCCCAATTGAAGATGACAAATCGATTCTGCGATTTCTACGCCAGGGAATCGTTCCGGTGTTCAGCCGACAGATCCGCCGCTACAGACCACGCAGCATTGCGAAGAGAAAGGAACACTCAGAGTTAAATATATAGGCAAACCTCATTCCACTGCATCTTTTGCGCTTCGCAGGATCAAGCCGGGGCGGATTGCGGAGCCAGCGATCCCCCCTGCAACATTCCCTCTTTCATTTATTTAGGCAATTAATATCCCCGCACAGGCTGTTCCACTTCATCGTCCCGTCGATTTTATGAATTAGAGCCGCTCCCATAATGAGGATGCCGTCGTTGCACGAGCCATAAAGCAGATTCCTCCGCTGCGCTGCGGAATGACAAACAAA